>JASHXW010000528.1 GCA_030043395.1 Streptosporangiaceae bacterium | reverse complement strand
CCAGGAAGGCGTCGAAGTCGGCGAAGTGCCGGTGCAGGACGCCCTTGGCTACGCCTGCCTCGGTTGTGACCGCCCGGCTTGTCAGGGCGCTCGGGCCGTCTCGCAGCAGGATGCGCTCGGCGGCCTCGAAGAGCTGGCCACGAGCGTCACGGAGGGCTATCCCGGTCGGCATCAGCCCTCTCTTCCTTGTTCGCCCTCGGCTCAACAGGGTCGCGAGTGGGCGCTTGCCCGCTTAAAGTGGGCGCATGACCACTCTACCGCCGGACCTCTCAGCGACCGAGTTGCACCGCGCCCGGCAGATGGCTGAATCCTTCGGGGCCGACGCCGAGCGTTACGACCGGACCAGGCCGCGCTACCCGCAGGCCCTGATCGACCGCATCGTCGCCGCCTCCCCCGGCCGCGACGTGCTCGACGTCGGCATCGGGACAGGGGTCGCTGCAAGGCCCTTCCGTGCTGCCGGGTGCAACGTGCTCGGGATCGATCCTGATGCCCGGATGGCCGAGTTCGCGCGCCGCGACGGGTTCGAGGTGGAGGTCGCGAGAATCGAGGAGTGGGACCCGGCCGGGCGGACGTTCGACGCGGTCATCGCCGGGCAGGCGTGGCACTGGGTGGATCCGGTGGCCGGCGCGGCCAGGGCAGCACAAGTGCTGCGGCCCGGTGGCCGCCTGGCCGTGTTCTGGAACACGTTTAACTTCCCGCCGCCCATCAGCGAGGCGCTCGCTGCCCTGTACCAGCGGGTGCTGCCGGACTCACCGCTCTTCCGCGGCATGACCAGACCCGGCGCCGCGGCATACGCCAGCCAGCTCACTAAGGCAGCCGACGGAATGAAGCAGGCCGGCGGGTTCGGCGAGGCCGAGCAGTGGCAAGTGGACTGGGAGCAGTCCTACACCACGGACCAGTGCCTGGACATGATGCCCACTACCGGCGGCTTCAGCCAGGTCCCGGCAGGCAAGCAGGACCAGCTGCTGGCCGGCATCAGGTCAGCGATCGACGCGCAGGGCGGCAGCTTCCTGATGGGATACGCCAGCGTGGCCGTGACCGCCACGCGCAGCGAATCCGGCTGAGCACGCGGGCACGGTTCATCCCTGCGACTGACGCCACCTGCAGGTCAGGTTAGGTACGGTCGGGCTAGTGTCCGAAAGCAACCGGCTTGATAGCCCGCCCGACGTCCCGCGCGCTGCCTTCAGTCCGCGCTCGCGGCGCTGGCAGTTGCTTCTCATGGGCATTACTGTCGCGCTGTTCTGCTATGTGCTGCTGCATGGTAACGAGAATGTCCCGCTGGCCGGCCTGGTCGCGGCAGCGACCTACCTTGCCGCGGCACGGCTACCTCGGCGAATCTCCATCGCAGCCGCGGTTGTCGCGGCGGCCGGCCTGAGCACCGCGTTCCTTTTCGTGGCGTCCACCGAAAGCCACCCGCCGCTCGCCGGCGACGCCGTCCTGGGATTCCTGCCGCTCGGGGCAGCCTGGTTCGTGGGTGACTCGGTCGCGACGCGGCGGCGGTACCTGGCCGGGCTCGCGGAGCAGGAGGAACGCGAGCGGGCGGCTGAGGCCGAGCGTGCCCGTCAGGAGGTTCGCGAGGAGCGCGTGCGCATCGCCCATGAACTTCACGATGTCGTGGCCCACACCCTCGCGGTGATCACGGTTCAGGCTGGCGTGGGCCGGCGCCTCATGGCAAGGCGGCCGGAGGAGGCGGCGAGCGCTCTCGAGTCGATCGAGGCCATCGGCCGGACGGCGCAGGACGAGTTGCGAGTGGTAGTCGGCCTGCTGCGTGAGGAGGGAGTCTCGGACGCCGCGCTGTCACCGGCGCCCCGCCTGGCTGACCTGAAGGAGCTGGTGGAGACGGTCCGGGCATCAGGGACCGCGGTGCAGCTGCGGACGTCGGGCACTGATCAGCCGCTCTCCCCCGCGCTGGAGCTCTCCCTCTACCGGGTAGTCCAGGAGGCGCTCACGAACGTGGTGAAGCACGCGCCCAGGGCCAGCGCGACCGTCGATGTCGCTGTCCGCGACCGCACGGTCCGCGTCGAGGTCGCCGACGACGGAGGAGCCGACGCAGGAGTGCCCGTGAAGCCTGGCCCGCCCGGACACGGCATCGTCGGGATGCGCGAGCGGGTCAGCGCGTTCGGCGGGTCGCTCGCGGCCGGACCGCGTCCCGGCAGCGGCTTCCACGTGATCGCGGAGGTTCCAGTCGAGGCAGGCCGGTGACGACCAGGGTGCTCGTCGTCGACGACGAGGCGCTGTTGCGGACGGCCTTCTCCTCGCTGATCGACGCGGAGGACGACCTCGAAGTCGTCGGCGAAGCCAGCGAGGGCCGGCAGGCCGTCGAACTCGCCGCACGCTGCTCGCCGGATGTGGTCGTGATGGACGTGCGAATGCCGGTGATGGACGGCATCGAGGCCACCCGCCGGATCGCCAGCGCGGGCAGCACGGCACCAAGGGTGCTCATCCTCACTACGTTCGACCTTGACGAGTACGTCTTCGAAGCACTGAGGGCGGGAGCGAGCGGGTTCGCGCTGAAGAGCCGGCCCCTCGACGAGCTGCTGAGCGCGATCCGCGTCATCGCCGGTGGGGACGCCCTCCTCGCGCCGAGCGTCACCCGCCGGCTGATCGCCCATTTCAGCCGCGCTGGCGGCATCGCGGCGAGCGGGCGCAAGGACTTCGAGCGGCTCACGGAGCGCGAGCGCGAGGTGCTGTCCCTTGTCGCTCAGGGCTTGTCCAATACCGAGCTGGCCGAAGAGCTGCACGTGAGCCTGCCGACAGTCAAGACCCACGTCAGCCGGATGCTGGCAAAGCTCGGCGCCAGGGACCGGACGCAGCTAGCCATCCTCGCCTACGAGGCCGGGCTCGTCTCGATGCCAGAGTAGCCAGCTGAGCTTCCGGCTCGCCCGCTACTGGAGGCTGACCGGCCGTCGTTCTGCGGGATGACGCACATTGCATGCGCGGGCATGACGACATGACCGCGGGCAATCGCGACTATGGCCGCATGAAATCCGCAAGCTCGAACTCGCCAGGACGCCCTATTGCGTGCCTGACCGGACGGGCAGCATGAAATCGCTGCCTCCGCAATCTCTGGCCCATATACCTGGCATCGGGCCCGCCCCGATCATCGTCTTGCTCGCAGTCGCGGCCGGGGTCTGGTACGCCGCATCGAGGCTTGGCCAGCGCCGGGCTCAGCGCCGGCACGCGGCAGGTCGCAGCAGGCAGACGATCCGTCCCGCCACCCCGCGGCGCCCTGCCCCGACTCCTGGTGATCAGCAAGCGGGGCAAGCTCCGCAGTCACCAAGTGGATTCGCCGGCCGGGAGCCGGAAGGTGGGTGGGCAGTCCAGACCCATGGCCTAGTAAAGAGGTTCGGAGCCAACGTCGCCGTCGACCACGTCGACCTGCTCGTGCCCCGTGGCTGCGCCTTCGGCTACCTCGGGCCGAACGGCGCGGGAAAGACCACCCTCATCCGGACGCTCCTCGGCCTGACGCATGCCAATGGCGGCACCATGTCCCTGCTCGGCGTTCCGGTCCCGGCAGAGCGGTCCAGGGCACTCGCCCGGGTGGGCGCCATCGTCGACGAGCCCAGATTCCACTCGCATCTGACCGGCCGCGAGAACCTGCTCCTGCTGGCGGCAGCACGAGGCGGCGATGCAGGCAAGCGCATCGGGCCCTCACTGACCAGGGTCGGCCTCGCAGACCGGGCTGACCACAAGGTCGCCTCCTATTCGATGGGGATGCGCCAGCGCCTCGGCGTCGCCGCGTGCCTGCTCGGTGACCCGGAGCTGCTGATCCTCGACGAGCCGATGAACGGCCTGGACCCGGCCGGGATGCAGGAGATGCGCGCGATGATCACGAGCCTGGTCAAAGAGGGCAGGACCGTGGTGCTGTCCTCGCACCTGCTGGACGAAGTCGAGCGAACGTGCGACGCGGTGGCGATCGTCGATCGCGGCCGGGTGATTCGCCAGGGGCCGATCGAGGAGCTGATCCGATCCTCGCGTTCCTCCGCCGTGCAGGTGGACTGCGACGAGCCGCCCAGGGCGCTGCAGCTTATCGAGGACGCGGGTATCGGCACCTCAGCGGCGCTCACCGAATCCGGGATCGCGGTGACCTTGCCCCGCGGAGCGACGCGCGACTCGGTAGCCGACCTCAACCGGCGCCTGGTCGGCGCCGGAATCTCCGTCTATCGCCTGCAGGAGTCCAGGGCCTCTCTGGAGGACTGGTTCTTGTCTGTGACTAGCCGCCTGGGAGACAGCGATGACTGAGCTTGCCCCCGCGGCTGCGCCCGCGACACCAGAGGGTCCATCGCAAGCGACAGCCACTCCACGCTTGCTCGGCTGGGTTCCCACCTGGGCGCTCATCGCGACCAAGAACCTTGAGTTGCGCAAGCGCCGCGGCCTGATGATCGCCCTCGCGGTGCTGACGATCGGATTGCCAGTCCTGGTCCTTGGCCTGCGGCTGCTGCTCCACGTGATTGACCCGAAGATCTACGGCCCGGCCGGCACCCCTGACGTCTTCACGTTCCTCATCGACCTCATGGCAGAGTTCGGCTTCATCGTCGCGTGCGCCCTTGGGGCCACGGCAGGGACGACAGACCTTACCGACGGGATGTTCCGCCACCTCGCCAGCACCGGCAGGTCCCGGCTGGCCCTGTACTTCGCCCGGATCCCAGCTGGGCTCGGCATCATCGTGCCGCTTGTCGCTGTGGCCTTCACGATGGTCTGCCTGGTCAACTCCTACGAAGCCATACCGCCTTCCACCTCGGTGCCGCTGGACGGCGTCGCCTTCCCGAGGCACCTGGACCAGGCCGCGCTGCTGCGCTGGGCGGAGCAGCACCCCGGGCTGGTCATGCAGGTCACCCCGCAGAGCTTCCCGCCGAAGGTAGCGAACTCTCCCGCACTCCTCCGCTCTGCAATCAGCCGTGAAAGCAGCGCCCTGTATCACGAGTACGCCGGAGAACAGGATCTCGTCGAGGGGCTGCCGCCCAGCGAGATGGCCAAGATCGGCTTGTGGCTCGAACTCGAGGTCGGCATCGGCTTCGTCGTCGGCCTTGGCCTGGGATCGCTCATGGGGCAGCGGACAGTGCCGATCATCTTGCTGATCGTGCTGCAGATCATCCTGACACCGGTGTTCGCTCTGCACGTCATCCCGTACTTCCTCGACGGCCAGCGCCTGGTCGTGGGCGTCGCGCTCGATCAGCTACGCCCTGCCTCACTAGGGATCACCTTGGGCGGTCCCGGATTCCTCAACGGAACAACCGGCATCCAGATCCCGCGCATGCCGACGTGGGCGATGATCAGCGTGATCGCCGGCTGGATCGCTGGCTGGACCGGAATCGGAGCTTGGCGCATGACCACCAGGGACGCCTGACCACTGTGATGCCTTGAGCGGCATCGAGTGCCGGGCGCGGCCAGGGCGTGACTTTTACGTTGCGCCGATCACATGGCACGACCCACTGGCGCGGAGCGTCACTTCGAGGCGCGAGCCGAATCAACAGGTACATCGCCAACTCGCTGACCCGCTTGCGGACCATCGAAACTCACCCTTGGCGGAGGATTGCAGCGCCAGATTCGGGTGGCAGAGTGTGAGCGGTGCGGCCCAGGGGATACAGGAAGGCAGGCTCGATCCGAAATGAGCGAGTTGGACGATCTGGTCGCAAGCCCAGGTGTAATCATGGCGGGTCGGTTCGGCCAGGACGGGCGTGTCACGGAGCACAAGACGGCCGGCCTATATATCGAAAATCCGGCGCTGACCGGGATAGCGCAGTGGTTCTGCGCCGCGGTAACTGCGATATTCAACTCCATGGCGTACGCGGTCGACAGCCTGAACCAGAGCGGCTTCAACCAGACCAGCTGGCTGCCTCAACGAAGCTGGACCTACTCGGGCGGCGACTACGTGATTACTGTGGTCGGCGACCGATTCCTGCTTGCCGAACGCGCCAGGCTCAAAAGCTTGGACGACCTAAGCCGGCTCTTGACTGCCGGGTAGACGTGATCACCCTCCAGGCATCCGATCCCTCCAGATCGGGCAAATCCGAATCGTCCGGCGCACAGGGTTGGTTTCTCAAGTCGCGATCGTGCCAAGGCTCGCCGAAACGCTCCTGCTGCGCGTTGCCGCGGCGATCGGGATAGGCGTCGCGCTCTCGCTGATCATGCAGTTTGACCGTGGCACCGTCGGCATCGCAGTAGCCGGGCTTATTCCGCTGGACGATGGGCCGCCCCGCGGAGGCGAGTCCCCCGATGCCGTCGCGGCGCGGCAAGGTCACAATCCTGGACGCTTACTGCAACCTACTGAACGCCGAGGTCCGCGCCCAGCAGGCAAAGCTTCCTTACCCGGCCGGCACAGAGTTAGCCTTGCCCGTATTGCAACTGCGAAGGCGGACGGCTCTGGGGCCACCCTCATCAAGGCGTTGTCCGACCGGGCGCGAGTCGTGTCGGCTGGTGGCGATCGCATCTATCTGAGTGGCCGGGATGCGGAGGCGATCAGTCCGCTCGAGTCCGCCGGGCTCCTTGACTACTTGACTGTCCGAAACTGGGGAATCCATGGCCATACTAGGAGAGTCGACCTATACGGCCCATCTCGACGCCAAACAATGCCGAAAACAACGCGATCAGGGACCATGCCGGT
>JASHXW010000527.1 GCA_030043395.1 Streptosporangiaceae bacterium | reverse complement strand
AGGACCTCGGTGTGGGAGCTCATATTGCCTATAGGTTGCGAACTTGTGACCGCTGGCTGGTGATCCCGGCTAGTGGCGGAGGGTGGGTGTGATCCGGTGCGGGTGCTAGTGGCAGGTGACCGCGGGTACATCGGGGCGGTGCTGGCGCCGATGCTCGAGGCGGCGGGCCACGTGGTCGTTGGGTGGGACATCGGGCTGTACGAAGGGTGTGACCTGTGGCCGGCGCTGCCAGAGTTCGAAGGCCCGGCAGATATCCGTGACGCCACGGCCGCACGACTCGTGGGTGTCGACGCGGTGGTATGCCTCGCGGCGTTGTCGAATGATCCGCTCGGCGAACTCAACTCGGCGGCGACCGCATCGGTGAACCTGGACGGCACGCTGGCGCTGGCGCGGGCGGCAAAGGCGGCCGGGGTGCCGCGGTTCCTCTTTGCCTCCTCGTGCAGCTTGTACGGCGCGGCCGGTTCGGCGGGTGTCGCTGAGGACGGGCAAATGTACCCCGTCACGCAGTACGGACAGTCGAAGGTAGACGCAGAACTGGGCTTGTCGGCGCTGGCCGATGACTCCTTCAGCCCGGTTTACCTGCGCAACGCCACCGCCTACGGAGCGTCGCCGCGGCTTCGGCTGGACATCGTGGTGAACAACCTGACAGCTGTGGCGCTCACGACCGGTCAAGTGCGGTTGGAGAGCGATGGGACGCCATGGCGGCCGCTTGTCCATGTTGCCGATATCGCTGCGGCGTTCATGGCGATGCTGGCGGCGCCGCGAGAGCTGATCCATGACCAAGCCTTCAATGTAGGGCGAGCTGAAGGGAACGTGCAGATCCGGGATGTCGCCGCTATGGTGGCGGCGGCGGTGCCTGGCTCCGCGGTCACCCTCGCCGATGGAGCTGGCCCGGACCTGCGCAATTACCGTGTCGACTTTGCCAAGCTCACCGATACCTTTCCGGCGCTGAAGTTGTCCTGGACGCCTGAGCAGGGCGTGGCTGAACTGCTAGCGGCCTATGTCAAGCACGGCATGACCTACCAGGACTTCACCTCTTCCAGGTACGTGCGGCTGCGCCGGATCACTGAACTGCTCGAGGCCGGTCGGGTAGACCCGCTCATGCGTCCCAAACCTGCCGGCAGCCGGCTGCCGGTTGCGGACGTACCTGTCCGGTTAGCCGACAAGTGAACCCCACGTCATGCCCGGAACGTGCTAGCACGTGACCTCGGCACAGCGTCGGCCAAGTGCACCCGCCCCGACATGCGCGCAACGATGCTCAGGCCCGGCGGGCGGTCGCCCGCGGCGCTCGGCACAGGAGGAAAGAGCAGATGAAGCCAGCACCCAAGCTCAGCGTAGGGCTACCGGTTTACAACGGCGCCAGCTATGTAGCCGAGTCGCTGAATGCTCTACTTGGCCAAAGTTTCGAGGATTTCGAGCTCATCATCGCGGACAACGCTTCCACGGATGAAACGCCCGATATATGCCGTGAGTTCGAGAAGCTGGACGAGCGGGTGAGCTACTACCGCCAGCCGCGTAACATCGGCCTTTCGCCGAATCATAACTTTGTGGTCAGTAAGGCTCGTGCCGACTTGTTCAAATGGGCGGCCGCTGATGACCTGTATGGGCGCGACCTGCTCAAGCTGTGCGTCGAGGCCATGGACGACCACCCGGAAGTCGTGCTGGTGCACTCCTGGACGGCCATGATCGACAGTTCGAGTGCGTTGACAAAGGCGCTCGAATACCCACTTGCCACCTCCTCGCCGCGAGCTCCCGAGCGATTCCGGAGCCTGCTGTTCGATAGTGGAGGCGATGACGACGGCGGTGTGGTGCGGACTGATGTGCTCCGGCAGACGGCGATGAAGGAGAGCTACCACCACGCCGACCGCACGATCATTGCCGAACTGGCGCTGTACGGACCGTTCTACCAGGTGCCTGACTGGTTGTACTTCCGCCGCGATCATCCTGAGCGGGCCGAGCGAGCCTGCCCTACGGTCCGCAGCCGATGCGTGAACATGGACCCGCGCCGTGCCAGTCGGCTCCGGCATCCGGTGGCCAAGCTCTACGCCGAGTACATCTGGGGCTACGCCTCGGCGATCCGGCGTTCGCCGCTGTCTCGACAGGACAAGCGCGAGTGCTATCAGGCGTTGTTCGACTGGGTAACCCGACGGATCCGGCCCGGTGGATTGCGGCGGCCGACAGTCGATCCGCCGACCAGCTCAACTGCCCGGGTATCGGTCGGAGCCGTCGTGGCCGGCCAGGAAGGTCGGCGGTGACTCGTCGGAGCAGAGTCGGTGAGCAGACCGCAACCGGTCCCAAGGTGGGCCTGTTCGGCCTGCTCGGCTCGGGCAACATTGGCAACGATGCGTCGATGGACTCGGTACTCGCGTTCCTGAAACGGGACCATCCGGAAGCGATCGTGGACGCCATGTGTATGGGGCCGGAGCGGGTGCGTGCGGTGCAGCGCATGGATGCCATCCCGCTGCAGTGGGGCAGTGAGGTCTCCGCGCGCATGCCTGGGCCACTCCGGCCGCTAGTCAAGGTCATCGGCAAGGGAGCGGATGCGTTCCGGACCGTTGCTTGGGTCCGCAAGCACGACTTGGTGATCGTGCCCGGCATGGGGGTCATGGAGACCAGCCTGCCAATACGGCCGTGGGGCGTGCCGTACTCGATGTTCCTGCTGACCGCCGCAGGGAGGCTGACGCGCACGAACGTGGCGCTGGTCAGCATCGGCGCGACGCCGATCAGGCAGCGCGCGACCCGCTGGGTCTTTAACGCCGCAGCTCGGCTTGCCAGCTACCGTTCCTACCGCGACCCCGGCTCGAAGCAGGCCATGACTGAGCGTGGGGTCGACACGACCAACGACCCGGTATACCCGGACCTGGTTTTCGGCATACCCGCGCTGACCACGGAGCCGGGCGACCCGAAGATCGTGGTCGTCGGCCTGATGGCCTACTACGGCACGAATGACCATCGGAAGCAGGCTGGCCAGATCCACTCGGCCTATGTGGCCGGGATGCAGCGCTTCGTCCGATGGTTGGTGGATGACGGCCGACAGGTCCGGTTGACTATCGGAGATACCTCGGATCAGGAGGTTGTCGACGCCGTCCTCTCGGACCTGCGCGATCACCGGCCTGATCTAGCCGAGGACCGCGCGATTGCCGAGCCGACCCGATCCTTCGCCGAACTCATGCGGGCGATGGCGCCGGCCAGCAGCGTGGTGGCTGTCAGATATCACAACGTTATGTG
Organism: Streptosporangiaceae bacterium; assembly: GCA_030043395.1. The sequence goes on along the minus strand of JASHXW010000527.1, from coordinate 684 downwards.
CGGGCTGAAGCTCGGCAAGCCGGTGATCTCGCTCGGCTACTCAGGCAAGAACACGTCTCTTATGGCGAACATGCAGATGTCGGAGTTCAGTCAGTTTGCCCATGCGCTCGACGTCGACTTGCTGATCAAGCAGTTCTCCGAGCTTGAGGCGCGGTCAGCCGAGCTGCGGAAGATCATCATGAGCCGGAACGAAGCGAACGCCAGGCTGCTTGACGAGCAGTTCGCTCTGCTGTCAAAGCTGCTGTTCCGCGGCTGAGCGGGCCAGCCCGGCAGCCCCGCGCTACGCCGAGCATAAGACGGACCGAGCGGACCGCTCGCCGTCCTCGGCTGTGAACACCAGCATCGCGTCCTCCGGCGGGGCGCCGAACAGCTTGACCACGAGATCCTCGTCGAACGCGCCGCCGTCGCCGATGTTGTGGAAGTCACGGATCGCGGTCCCGGTGCAGTGCACGTCCACCAGAGGCGCGCCGCGGTCGGCCACCAGGTCCCTGGCATCCACGGTCCTGAAGTCCACGCTGTAGCGGGCCAGCCCTGAGGTGTTCGGGATGGAGGTGTGCAAGTGCGAGCCAGCGAACATCAGCACGCTGCCAGGGGATGGCAGCACGATCAGCTCCTGGATCGGCTGGTGGGTGGTGGCGCCTGGCCGCTCCTGCTCCTCCTTGGTCACCTGCCTGGCGGTGGTGA
>JASHXW010000526.1 GCA_030043395.1 Streptosporangiaceae bacterium | reverse complement strand
GCAAGTCGTCGTCGAGCGAGTGCACACCAGGAATGGGATGCGGCTGCGCATCTTCGTGCCGAGCTCTGGCCGCGAGATCTCGTTGTGCCCGCTTGAACTTGAGGCCCTGACCTGGGCCGACCCAGACCTGTTCGCCCGGCTGCTGGCGACGCCGCACGGTCCGGAAGACGGCGAGTCCGGGGCCGGCGGACGGCAGGATCCGGGCTGATGGGCTGGCTAGACGGCAAGCGGGCGCTCGTCGTGGGTGCCGGGTCGGGGATCGGCCGGGCTGTCGTAATGGCGTTCGCGGCGGAGGGCGCTCAGGTCGCGGCAATGGAGATCGACACGGGCAAGTGCGAGCGCCTGGCTGCCGAGCTGCCCGGATGCGTGGTCAGCCAGGGTGACGCGACGGTGCACGCGGACGCTCGGGTGGCCGTCGACGCCGCCAGGTCCGGGCTTGGCGGTATCGACACGCTGGTCAACTGCGTGGGGATCTTCGACTTCTACCGGGGTCTCGCCGAGCTGGACGACCAGCAACTCGCCCAGGGCTTCGAGGAGATCTTCCGGGTCAACGTCTTGAGCCAGCTCGTCTGCGTTAAGGCCGCGCTCGAGGACCTCCGCAGCTCGGCCGGGTCCGTCGTGCTCACCGTCTCCACGTCGGGGTTCTATCCGGGCCGCGGCGGCGTCTTGTACGTGGCATCGAAGTTCGCCGTGCGCGGCTGCGTTGTCGCTCTCGCGCATGAGCTGGCGCCGGACGTCCGGGTCAACGGCGTCGCGCCAGGCGGCACGCTGGGGACTGAGCTGACCGGTCCGGTCAGCATGGGCCTCGGCGAGCAGGTGCTCGGCGCTACGGCGGGGCGCGAGGAAGACCTGAAGAACCGCACGCCGCTGCGTGTCGCCCTGAGCAGCGCCGACCACGCTGGCAGCTACGTCTTCCTGGCCTCAGACCGAGCCCGCGGCATAACCGGCACCATCGTCCACTCCGATGGCGGCGCAGGACTGGGCTGATCCGGCTCGCTCACCGCCCGGCGTGGTGGCGCCGCGGTGCCGTTCGGCACGGGCGATGCTAGTGATCGGCTCGCCGCCATAGAGTTCAGGGTGCAGGTAACGTCCCTGATCTTGGGCTGGCTTGGCTTCATCGACGGGGATCCGGTACGCGTTCGCCCACGCGTCCTGGCGGATGCCGGTGACCTGCCAGCACACCTGCTGTCCTGCGGCGCCGCCGGCTATGACGAACTGGCCACCGGCGACTTCCGCGGCGACGTGCAGGTCCGCGGCCGGGCCGCCGATCGCGGTGAGCTGATAGCGGTAGTCCCGGTTGAGTGCCTCGAACCAGTCCGGCAGGCGGACCACAGCCCGGCCCGCGGCGTCCAGCCGCACCGTGCCGTCGTAGACGTTCTTCATGTCGGGGGACTCTACGAAGGAGTGGTACAGGTACTGGCCGGCCGGGTCCAGCGGGTGGTCGATCTTGAACGACCCGCCGCCCTTCGACAGCGTCCCAGTCACCGTGGCATCTCCAGCGGCGAACAGGGCGGTGCCCTTCATGGAGTTCGCGTAGACGCCGTAGCCGCCGCCAGCGCTGAGGTCGTAGCCGAAGACTGCGTTCTCGTCGTTGCCGGTGGTACCGCCGTAGACCCCGACGCTGCTCTCGGAAAAGGCGTAGACGCCAGGGCCGTTGGTTGAGGTGGCGCGAACGCCGGTCCCGTTGGTTGAGGTGCCGTGGATGCCGTGGCCGTTAGTGGACGTGCCGGCCACGCCATAGCCGCCAATGGCGCCCGTGCTGTCGTCGGTGCCGGCCACACCGCTCTGGCCGTCGCCGTGGCTGGTCCCGGCGATGCCGGTGCCGTGCTTGGAGGTGCCGGTGATGCCGGTGCCGCCCCGGGCGCTGGTGTCGGCGCCGGCCAAAGCGGAATTGCCGTCGCTGCTAGTGGCGGCGGACAGGGCGGTGCCCTTGGCGTTGCTGACCGAGGTGGTGGCCGTCTCATTGTTGGCTCGGCCTAGCAGCACCGGCTTGCCGTTAGCCGCTGACGCTGCGCTGGCCACCCCGGCCCGCCCGGCCAGGCCAGCAGCCACGCCGGCTCCTGCAGCGGCGGCGCCGGCCAGCACCGCCCGCCGCTGGTAACCGCTCCGCTGCCGTCCGCCCTGCAGTACCCGCCCGCCGCCGGATCCGCCTGAGCCCGAACTGATGTGCTCGCTCATCGCGTCCTCCATGACTCCGACCGCTTACCGCGGCCAGCCCTGGCATTTCCGCGAATTATCGTCTGGGCAGGTCACAAGCCGACTACCAATGGCAGCGCCGCTGACCCCTGGCGGGCTCGCTAACGGGCGCCGATGCTGCGGACCGAGTCGGCCTCGATCGTCATGATCATCCGTGTCTCCGGACGTCCGCCGAAGTTGGGATACGGTCGGCCCAGATACTTGCCGGAGATCTCGTCGATACTCTGCGCGCCCCCCTCGGTCGTGCTCGCGATAACGCGGCCGCGCACCGCGAAGTAGCGGCGAGTGTTATCGGGATCGACGACGTTCACAGCTACGTGCGGGTCGCGGGCGACATTCCGGGCCTTCTGCGAGTGGTCCGGGGTGTTGATCAGAATGTGCTCGCCATCGGTACTGACCCAGGTCTGGGTCAGTTGCGGTGAGCCGTCGGGCATGATGGTCGCCACGAAGCACAGGCTCGGGCGGCCGAGCAGCTTAAGCAGCTCGTCCGGCAGCGGTACGGGCACGGGGACTCCTCGCGGGCTTGGACCGGGTCATTGGCAGACGGTACCCGGCCGTGGCTCCGCCGGGCGGACCGAGTCACCTACTTGGTCGATCGCGCCTGACTGTCAGTTCGTGCCCGTCAGGCTGGCTAGCTGTGCCGCGGCCTTCCGAAGACCTGACGAGATCTCGGCTTCCCGGTCGGCCCCGGTGCGCGTGACCGGCGCGGAGGCGACTAGCGCGGCGACCGGACGGCCGTTGCGGTCAAGGACCGCTACCGCGACCGACGCGACTCCGTCCTCGCTTTCCTGGTTGTTGAGCGCGTAACCGCGTTCTCGCACCAGCCGCAGTTCCCGCGCCAGGTCGTCCAGCCTGGTCAGCGACCGGCTGGTCAGCGATGGCAGCTCGGCTGAGCCGCCGAAAATGGCTCCGACCTCCCGATCATGCAGTTCGGCGAGCATTGCCTTGCCTGAAGCCGTGCAGTTCGCTGGCAGCAACGAGCCAGTGCGCGAGGCCACTCGCAAGGCGCGAGAGCTCTCCACCGCGTCCAGGTACCTGACGCTCGCACCCTCCAGCACCGCCAGGTGCACCGTCTCGGCCAACTTTGCTGCCAGGTCCTCGAGCACCGGCCTGGCGTGCAGCCTGATGTCCATCTGCCTGATCGAGGCCAGCCCGATCTCGACGAGGGCCGGCCCGGCGACGTAGGCGCGGGAGTCCCGCTCTTGCCGGACGAAGCCGTGATAGGCCAGCATCGCGAGCAGCCGGTGCGCCGTCGAGTGCGCGACGCCGAGGTGCTCGCTTGCATCCGACAGCCGGACCCGCGGCCGTTCGCTGAACAGCCTCAGCAGCTTCAGCGCGTTGTCGACCGACGCGATCGGGTAGGCGGGCAGGCCAGTCTGCTCGGGCTCGCCATCTTTCTGCACAGCAGAAGAATATGGTGAGGTCGGTCCCGCGGTCGCGAATGGCAGCCGCATGCCAGCCGCGGGGACCCCGGGCTAGCGCCCAGCGTTGCCAGCCCGCACGAGCTGCCCAGAGCCGTGATCAGGCCGGGAAGACCGACTCGGTGAACCAGCGCCAGGTGTTCGCGATGCCGTCTTCCCGGCTGATCGTCGGCGCGTAGTCCAGCATCTTGGCGGCCAGGTCGTAGGAGGCGAAGTTGCGGTCCACCTCGCCGCGCCGGGCAGGCCGGTACTCCACCGGGTGATCGGGCACATCCGCCGCTGCCCGGCACAAGTCGGCGAGGTCCTTGACCGTGGTCTCAACGCCGGACGCGATGTGCAGCACCGTGCCGCCGGGGACGTCGCGCTCCAGCGCGAGCCGAAGGGCCCTGGAGATGTCCTCCACGTGGGTGTAGTCGCGCGAGGAGGTCCCGTCACCGTAGATCACGATGGGCTGGCCAGCGTGGATGGCCCTGAAGAAGACGTTCATGGCGCCCTGCTTGCGCTCGCTCCATGGACCGTAGACGTTCGCGAACCGAAGCGCGATCGTGCGCAGCCCGTAGCACTGGGAGAAGGCGTAGGCGTACCCCTCGCCTGCGAGCTTGCTCGCGCCGTACGGCGAGATGGGCTTGGGCAGCGAGTTCTCGTCCACTGGCGGCGTCGCGTCACCGATCAGGGCGCCCCCGGTCGAGGCCAGGACAACCCGCTCGATGCCGGCCAGCCTCGCTGCGTTCAGGACGCGGAACGTGCCGAGGACGTTGGCTTCGAAGTTCGCGATCGGATCCTCGATCGACTTGATCACCGATCCGGCCGCGGCAAGGTGAATGACGGCGTTCAGGCCACGGACTGCGCTGTTGAGCGCGGCCGTGTCCCTGATGTCTCCCTCGACGAGCTCGACCTCGACGCCGTCGAGATGCGCCGGGTCTCCGGTGGAGTAGTTGTCGAGGACCCGGACAGTGTGCCCGGCATCGACAAGCAGGCGGACCAGGGTGGCGCCGACGAACCCTGCGCCGCCCGTGACAAGAACTCGCTTCCCCTCAGTCATAGCGAACGAGACTACCTGTGGCCGGTAGCTGACGATCCGGCCGTCGGGTTGCTGATGCCTGATCCCTGCACCAGCGGCGTGGCGGTACACAAGCACGTTCTCCTTTGTCCTATCGGCACGTTCTCCTTTGTCCTATCGGTTAGGTGGCTTGTCACCTGATCCACCGGCCAAGGGCATATGCATGGGCCTAGGATCCCTAAGGCCGATCTGGTCTAACGCAGGGTAGTGAAATGGTGATGATTCGCTTTTTTACCTCAAGGCGATGCGTGCGGCGGGTGCTTGGTGTCGTCACCGGAACTGCGTTGACCGCAGCGGTTGTGGCCATGCCTGCCATGGACCAGCCGGTCGCCAACGCGGCGACGCCAGGTTCAGGGGCTGCCAGCCCGAGGCCGGTCGTGACCTCGCTCGGATCCACGCTCGGGCTCGCCTCCGGCGGCACGAGGATCGTCATCCACGGCAGCCACTTCGCCGCCGGGGCAACGGTGGATTTCGGGAGCATTCGCTCGCCAAAGGTCACCTTCGTGTCCGCCGCGCGGATCAAGGCCACGGTCCCGGCGCTGCCAACGAGCGACTCTGCTGTGAGCGTGGCCGTGACAGTCAAGAACCCGGCCGGCCCGGCCAGCCGGTACGACGCAGCCGCGGTGTACCGCTACTACACCCCCGACTGGTCCGCTTACCTCGGCGGTGCTAGCCACTCCTCCTATAACCCGGCGGCTACCGCGATCTCATCGGCCTCTATGGCCAAACTCAGGCCGGTCTGGCAGTGGCACCCGGCCGATGCTCCGGACGGCGGAAACACCACCGACTATGCCAGCCCGATCGCCTACCGTGGCGTCATCTACGTCGGCCTTTACGACGGCAACTTCTACGCCATTAACGAGGCGACGGGGCGGCTCGCCTGGCCCAAGCCGGTGTTCCTCGGCCTTTTGCAGGGCACGACGTGCGGCACCGCGCCGTTTGGCGTCATCTCGACGGCCACGGTCGCGACCGACCCCGTGACCGGCAAGCCGGTCGTCTACGTCAACGGCCCGGACGGCTACCTGTACGCGCTCGCCGCGGCGACCGGCAAGGTCTTGTGGAAATCCCTGGTCGGCATCCCGTCGACCAAGGTCAACGACTACTACGCATGGGGCTCGCCTACCGTCGTCAACGGCAAGGTCTACATCGGGATCTCGTCGAACTGCGACGTTCCGCAGGTGAAGGCCGGGGTCCTGTCCTTCGACCAGCACACCGGCAAGAAGATCGCCTACTGGGACTCGCTGCCGCCCGGCCGGGTCGGCGCCAGCGTGTGGAGCAGCATCGGCGTGCTTCCTGACGGGAACATCGTCGCCGACACTGGCGAGGGGCCGAACAGCGATAACATCCCGCACTCGGAGTCGCTCAACATACTCAACGCGAACACTCTGAAGCTGATCAGCAGCTGGGAAGCGCCACAGAGCCAGGCATTCGGCGACTCTGATTTCGGTGCCTCGCCAACGATCTTCACGGCATACCCGAAGGGCGTGGCCACCACGATGATCGGCGCCTGCAACAAGGACGGCATCTACTACGCTGTGCGGGCCGGCGACGAGGCCGCTGGCACGCTGTGGACGCACAGGATGGGCGTCCACACCACGGGCCCGGAAGAGAACGAGTGCGATGCCGCCGCGATCTGGAATGGCAAGTACCTGATCGAGGGCGGGGGAAGCAAGACCAGGATTGACGGCACTACGTACCAGGGATCGGTGCAGGCGCTCAATCCGACGACCGGCAAGCCGGTCTGGCAGACCGGACTGCCCGGCTGGGTCGTCGGCAGCCCGTCCGAAGACGGAGCTGGCGTGGTGGCTGCGCCTGTCCTCTACTCGCCAGTTGGCGTTTCCGGTGTCTACTTGCTGTCGGCGGCCACAGGCAAGATCTTGAAGTTCATCTCCACCCAGCCGCAGGGCCTGTTCGGCCAGCCGGTCTGGGACGGCAAGGATTTGCTGATCGGCGACTTCTTCGCCAATGACCCGCTGACTGCTTACGCGGTGACGACCTCGGACCAGACCGCCCAGCTTGAAGTCGAGCCAACTGTGATCAGCCCAGGGACCACCGCCACGCTGACCGTGACCGAGACCGGCGGAACAGGCTTCACGTCCACCCCGCGCGTGATCATCTCCGGGGCTCAGGTCGTGGTCCAGTCGGTGAAGGTCGAGAGCCGCAGGACCCTGAGCATCGACGTGACGGTGGTCAGTGACGCCATTCCCGGTGCCGCGCTTGGCGTCACGGCCACTGAACCTGGCAGCCTCAGGGCCTACTGGTGCACGGCCTGCCTCGCTGTCCATTGACGCCTAGACAAGATAGTGATGCTGCGATGACTCACTCGGTCAGTCCGAAGCGATTTTCACGGCGCGTGGCCTGCCTCGTGGCCGCCATCACACTGGGTGGCGCGACGCTGGGACTCTCCGCCGTAGGCCTGCCGGCTGCGAGCGCAGCGAGCGCGGCGCCCGCGGCGAGCTTGTTCGCTTATCCGAGCGGCGGCGCTTCGTCACCGTCGAGTTGCCCGGCGACCACGGTGACCAGCCAGCAATGCACCTTGACCGAGGCACTTGCACTGGTCAGCGCGGGCGGCACCGTGCTCCTCGCGTCCTCCGGAAAGGACGGTACTTACTACGGGAATTTCCCGATCAC
>JASHXW010000525.1 GCA_030043395.1 Streptosporangiaceae bacterium | reverse complement strand
TCATCTGCACTGGGCGGCGGCCCTCCGGGTCCTCGTAGGTCGTCTACCAGCGATGCTAAGCCGCCCATCCGCCAGGCCACTGCCCCTTACGCCCTCCTTGGGCCGCTGCCGCCTGATGTATGGTCGCTGCAAGCACGACGGGGAACGGAGGCACTGGACCGGCCGCGGATGCCGCCAGGGACATGTATGACTTCACTTCTGATCTTGACCTTCCTCAGCATCATCATGTTCACCTGCATCGTCGCGCTAGCCATCGCCGGCTACTACTCGGTCGGGAAGACGACCGGGAACGCGGTCCGGGGCACCAGCTATTACGTCGGGCGCGTCGTCGTGGCGCAGCGCGATCGCCGGCGCGGCAGGAAGGCCAGGAACAGGACCAGCCCGCCGCCTTACAACGCGGCCAGGCCCAGTAGCACGACGCGCCCGAGCCCGAACCGGAGCACCAGCCCGCAGCGCCCCGCGGCGCCTGTCCGCACCATTCAGCCGAGCCCTGCCTCCCGGCCGTCGCGGTGGCGGGGCCGGCGCGCAACGGTGCTGCCGCCGGAGGCCCAGGTCACCTTCGGCGCCGAGCGCGAGGCATCGGGGATCGACGAGATTTTCGCCGCACTAGACCGCGAGCTGGTGGGGCTCTATCCGGTCAAGCAGAAGGTCTCCGAGATCGGCTCGCTCCTCCTCGTCGACCAGGCGCGGCACAAGTTCGGCCTCGACGCGCCGCGGCCCAACCTGCACATGTGCTTCACGGGCGCCCCCGGGACCGGCAAGACGACGGTCGCGCTGCGGATGGCCGAGTTGCTGCACCGGCTCGGTTACCTCGAGCAGGGGCATCTCGTCCACGTCATGCGCGACGACCTCGTCGGGGAGTACATCGGCCAGACGGCACCGCGGACCAAGCGAGTCCTGGAACGCGCCTTCGGCGGAGTGCTGTTCATCGACGAGGCGTACTACCTGTACCGGGCCCACGACTCCAAGGACTACGGGCAGGAAGTCATCGACATCCTGCTGCAGGTCATGGAGAACGATCGCGACAAGCTCGTGGTGATCGTCGCCGGCTACAAGGACCGGATGGAGGAGTTCTTCGAGTCCAATCCCGGCATGCGGTCGCGGATCGCCCACCACCTGGACTTCGCCGCTTACGAGGTCGACGAGCTCGTGGCCATCGGGCGGGCGATGCTGGACCAGGCGAGCTACTACTTCTCCGACGAAGCCGAGGAGGAGTTCTGGCACTACCTGGACTGGCGGATGAGGCAGCCGCACTTCGCCAACGCCCGGAGCGTCAGGAACGAGCTCGAGCAGGCGCGCCTGCGGCACGCCTACCGGCTGACGTCCGACCTGAGCCGGAGCTGGAACAGGGATGACCTCATGCGCCTGGAGCCCCCGGACATCCTGGGGTCCAGGCGGTTCGACCCGGCAGCCACGCCCGACTCGCTGACGATGGAGACCTGAGCAGCTTCACCGGCAGTTCGCGCACAGTCCGAGCACGTCGAGGCTGTGACTGTGCGGCTCGAATCCCTCGGCGGCGGCGAGCTCGCTGATCGCGGCCGCGGTCTGCTTCTCGAATCCTTCGGGCGGCGTGACATCGATGACCTTGCCGCAGCTCACGCAGAGCAGGTGATGGTGGTGCTCGGTCAGGTCCTCGGCTAGCTCGAACCTGGTGTACTCGTCATGCGCGCTGACCCTGCGGACCAGGCCTGCCGCGTGCAGGTCCACCAGGTGCCGGTAGGCCGAGCTACGCGGCAGGTCAGGCAGCCGCTCGGCGATGTCGCCGATGCTGACCGGATGGCCGGCCGTAACCAGCAGGTCGACGATCGCGCGGCGGCCGGCGGTGTAACGCTGGTCGATTCGGCGCAGCCGCCGCTCGACCTCGGTGTGCATGTCACCGCCGATCTCCTGGGCCGACATCGCTCTCCTCGCCCTACTCCGGCCGCGGCACCGCAAGCGCGGAGGCGACCTGGATCTCAGTGCTAGTCGTAAAGTCAGTGCCAGTCATGACGTCAGTGCTCGTCGCAACGTCAGTGCTCGTCATAGTGGTCGCCGTGGCTCGCGTGGAGGTGACCGTCATGCGCGTAGTCCACGTGGTCGCCGTGCTCGACGGCGCTATGACCGCAGCCGTCATGGTGGGCATGCTGGTGGCGAGCGTGCGCCAGGTGCGGCACGGGGTGCTCGTCGTAGTGGTCTTCATGCGGCGTGTGGGCATGGCCGTCATGGACGTAGTCGACATGGCCTTCTCGCTCGACGCTGGCGTGACCGCAGTCAGGGCCGTGCTCGTGCGGGTGAGCGGCATGGACATCGTGGTCCGTCATCACGCTTCCTCCTTGCTGTGCTGGACGGCGTCCGCGACGATGCGCGCGACATGCTGATCTGCCAGGGAGTACACCGCCTCTCGCCCGAGCCGTTCTACCCCGACCAGCCGCGCGCCACGCAGCACCCGCAGGTGCTGGGAGACCAGTGGCTGACTCAGTGCTAGCTTGTCGACCAGCTCGTGCACGCACCTCGGTCGCTCGGCCAGCTCGGTCATGATAGCCAGCCGCGACGGGGCGGCCAGCACCTTCAGCAGCTCCCCGGCGGCCTCGAAGGCCTTCACCTGCGGCGACACGTAGATATATAAACACATGCTGATTCGTTTATGCAAGACGGTCAGAGCGGGAGCGGCGGCGCGTGGCCAAGCCAGGTGATCCTGGCCGGATCTCAGTCTGAGACTTGAAATGAGACTCAGTCTCAGACTATCTTTGTCTCATGACGCCATCCCGCCGTAGGTCACCGGGCCGCTCGCCTCTCATCCGCCGCTTCGCCGCGCTGGCGGGCGCCGCATGCGCGCTGACGCTGCTGGCCACTGCCTGCTCGTCAGGGAGCGGCGGCAATAAGCCCGGCGTCATCAACGCGATCGGGGCCGAGAGCCAGTACGCGAACGTACTGAGCCAGATCGGGGGCCGATACGTCCACGTCACGGCCATCCTGGAGAACCCGAACACCGACCCGCATACCTTCGAGGCCAGTCCGCAGGTAGCCAGTGAGGTGAGCTCGGCGCAGCTCATCGTCCAGAACGGCGTTGGTTACGACTCGTGGATCAACAAGATCGAGTCAGCTTCGCCGAACAGCAACCGCAAGGTGATCGTCGTCCAGGACGTGCTGGGGCTCCCTGCAAACACGCCAAACCCGCACCTGTGGTACGACCCGCGCACCATGCCGGCGACGGCGGCGGTCATGACCAAGGACCTGTCAGCGCTCGATCCGAAGCACGCCGCGTACTTCCACGCCCGGCTGAAGGCGTTCGACAACTCACTCAAGCCCTGGCTGGCGGCGATCGCCCACTTCAAGGCCACGTATCCGGGGACCACCGCGGCGACCACCGAGCCAGTCGCCGACTACCTGCTCACGGCAATGGGCATCCGCAACCTCACGCCGTTCACCTTCCAGGCCGACATCATGAACGGCGTCGACCCGTCTCCGCAGGACATCGCCCTCGAGAACGGATTCTTCAGCAAGCACCAGGTCAAGCTCTTCGCCTATAACCAGCAGGTCGTGGACGCGCTGACCACCTCGATCCGGCTGAACGCGCTGAAGGATGGCGTGCCGGTGGTGGGCGTGTACGAGACGATGCCGACCGGCTACGACTACCAGGGCTGGATGCTGGCCGAGACCATGGCCATCCAGAAGGCGGTGGCCAGCAAGATCTCGACCCAGAAGCTGTAATGTCGCCACGATGACGAGCGAGAGCTTCAGCAGGTTGCCCGATCAGCCGATCCTGGAGGTAGACCAGGTCAGCGTCACGCTGGCCGGCCGGCAGATCCTGGACGACGTCAGCTTCGCGATCCACGCCGGGGAGTTCACCGGGCTTATCGGGCCGAACGGAGCGGGCAAGACCACCCTGCTGCGCGTGATACTCGGCCTGCAGCGCCCGTCGGCCGGCCAGGTGAAACTGCTCGGCACCCCGAGGGGGCCGCACAGCCAGCCGGTCGGCTACGTGCCGCAGAAGATCCTGCTCGACCCCGACATGCCCATGCGGGCCAGGGACCTGGTCGCGCTAGGCATCGACGGGCACCGCTACGGCCTGCGCCTGAGTTCCAGGCAGCGGTCCGAGGCCGTCCGGCAGATGCTGCACGCGGTCGATGCCGATAGGTTCGCCGACGCCCGGGTCGGCACCCTGTCCGGAGGCGAGCAGCAACGGGTGCTGATCGCGCATGCGCTGGTCAGCAACCCCAGGCTGCTGCTGCTTGACGAGCCGCTTGCCAACCTTGACTTGCGCAGCGGCCAGGAGATCATCTCCCTGCTGGCCAGGATCGCCCGCGAGCAGCAGATCGCCGTGCTCCTCTCGGCGCACGAGATGAACCCGCTGCTTCCGGTCATGGACAAGGTCGTTTACCTGGCCAACGGCCGGGCGGCGAGCGGGCCCACCAGCGAAGTGATCCAGACCGACGTACTGAGCGCGCTCTACGGGCAGCGCGTCGACGTGCTGCGGGTTCAGGGCCGGGTCCTAGTCGTCGCCGGCCAGGAAGATGGCAACCTCCCGGTCGGCTCCGCCGAGCCGTCCGAGATCGGCGGCAGCCGCATGGGGGCGGGCTGACCGGCATGCACGGGCTGATCAGCTCGGTCTTCGAGCCAGGCTTCTTCGCCAGCCAGCAGGTCCAGATCGCGCTGACGATCGGCGGCGTGGTGGCGATCGTCTCAGCGATCACTGGCGTCTTCACCGTCATGCGCGGCCAGTCCTTTGCCGGGCACTCACTCGGCGACGTGTCCGCGGCCGGCGGCTCGGGCGCGCTGCTGATCGGGCTCACCCCGGTCGTCGGCTTCGTCGGCCTGGGCATGCTCGGCGCTGGCGCGATGAACATGATCGGCGTCCAGCGGGTCCGCGGACGGGACCTGGCAACCGGCATCGTGCTCGGCGCGGCCATCGGGCTGTCGGCCCTGTTCTTGTACCTGACCTCGGTCACGACCGCGACGACCGGCGCCACCCAGCAGATCTTGTTCGGCTCGATCTTCACCACCACGACCAGCACGACAGTCGCCGTCGCGGTCCTCGGCACTGTCGCGCTGGCCAGCCTCGCCGTGATCTGCCGCCCGCTGCTGCTGGCCACCGTCAGCCCTGACATCGCGGTCGCGCGAGGCGTGCGGGTCAGGCTGGTCGGCCTGGCCTACATGCTGGCCCTGGCCGTCTCCGTGGGACTGTCCTCGCTGGCCATCGGCGCGATCTTGTCGACCGCGCTCCTGATCGGGCCCGCCGCGACCGCGCTCCGGGTGACCAGTACCGTGTCGCGTGCCCTGGTCATGGCCTGCCTGTTCGGCGTCGCAGCCACCTGGCTAGGGATCCTGCTGGCCTACGACTCCTACTACTGGGAGGCGTCGCATCAGAGCCTGCCGGTGAGCTTCTTCATCGTCGCCGTCATCTTCGCTGGATATCTCGCCTCCGGGCTGCGCGCCAGCCGCGCGCCGGGCAGGGCCTCCGCATGAGCGGCGACCAGGCGATGCCGGACGGCAGGCGAGGAGAGTTATGTTCGCGCCATTCATGGTGAACGCCTGGATCACGGCGACCATCGTCGCCGCGCTGGCCGGCGTCGTCGGCTACTTCGTCGTCCTGCGCGGATCGGCCTTCCCGGCGCACGCGATACCCAAGGGCGCGTTCGCCGGCGCGGCCGCCGCCGCGCTGCTCGGGATCAGCACCCTGATCGGCCTCGGCGTGTTCGCCGTCCTCGGGGCGCTTGGCATCGGCGCGCTCGGGCGCCGCGGGCGGCACGACGTCGTGACGGCCCTCGCCCTGGTCATGATGCTGGCGCTCGGAGCCGCCTTCCTCAGCCAGACCACCGAGTACGAGCCGGAGATCTACTCCCTGCTCTTCGGCGAGGTGCTCGGCGTCAGCACTAATGAGATCCTGCCTGTCTTCCTGCTCGCCATGCTCTGCGTCGTCGCCATCGCGATCGTGTACCGGCCGCTCATGCTCTCCTCGATCGTTCCCGAGATCGCCGAGGCACGGGGGATCCGCGGCTACCGGGTCGAGATCGTGTTCCTGCTCATCGTGGCCGTCGCCAC
>JASHXW010000524.1 GCA_030043395.1 Streptosporangiaceae bacterium | reverse complement strand
ACACGGGCCGCCGCGGGCGGCATTCCCCGCACCCCGAGCGGCTCGCTGATCTGTCACCGGCCCTGAAGTGGCCCGATCCAGCGCTCGGTCGTTCAGGCCGTCCGCGTTGTCGCGCAAGATGGTCTCGATCGCAGCAGCGATGGTGGCCATGGCATCGCGGGATCTGGTTCGCGCGGACGGCAGCAGGATCAGGCCGGAGTGCATCCCTCCCTTTGCCAGGACTTCAGCTGCAAGAGGACGGAAGTCCTTAATGTTGCTCGTGATGACGGCCCGTCCCTCGCGGCACGCCGTCTCGAAGACGACGCGATCGCTCCTCCAGGCAAGTTCCCGCCGCCCGCCCGCGCTCGTATTCAGCTTCGTTTAGTTCGATTTCCTGGTCGATTTCGCTGCGGTGCTCGCCGTAATAGGCCACGGCAGCTTCCACCAATCCGGCGGGGTACCTCCAGGTGCCATGCCGAAGGTGTACCGCGCTGTGGCACGTAGTGGCACGGAGCGGTCTACGCGGGTGGCTCGTCGTCTGGCGATCCAGGCCCTGAACGGTGCGTTCTATTCGCGAGCAGATGTGCTACATCGCCCGGCCGATTCGCAGCCTTTCCAGCCAGTAGGCCACGGCCACTTGCCCCTGGTATCCGTGGTGGGCTGACCGGTGGTGCTGTCCGGCCGGGTGTCCCTTCGGGCACCACGGGTTAGCCGGCACGCCCTTGCAGGGGTTGGGCATGGTGGGGAGTCCCTTGGGCAAGGGCTTCAGGACGACCGTGCCGTTGGGCTTGGGGTAGTGGGCTCCCTTCGGGCACGCCGCCAGGCCGGTGTCGCAGAGGACCTGCGCGAACAGCTTGCCTCCGGTGTTGCCGGCAGCGGTCTTGGTACCGCAGACCTTCTGCTTCTGCTCGAGGTTCTTCGGCGCGCTGCCGTTGGGGGCTTTGTTGTCGCGGAAGCAGTTCTGTGGCTCGCCGCCGAACAGGGTGATCTGACCGTAGTCGGAGTTGCTCGGGTTACCGAAGTAGCCGTCGTGATGGAACGTGTTGTGCAGCAGGGCATCGCCCTCGGGATCCAGGACGCAGCCGAATCCCGGGAACTTGTGACCGCCAGAGCCCGCGCAGGTCTGGTGGAGACTGGGCGTGCCCTCCTGGGCGTAGGGGACGAACAGGATGCCCCAGGCCCCGTTGTCAGTGAACGTGTTGTCCATGACCGTGTCGAAGCGTCCTCCGGAAAGGGTCATCCCGGTGCCTACTGGCCCGGCTGCCGCGCTGCCGGCTGCCGGGGCGGTGGGGTTGTTGTTGTGGTCGAAGTGGTCGTGAATGACGACCCAGCACGAGTTCGTGCGGGTGATCGGGCTGGTCCCGCCATGCGGGCAGCGGCCGTCCTGCGGAGCGGGCGGATCGCCGATCACCTGGGTGTTGGTGTCCAGGCCGTCCTGGTTGTCGTCGAACCGCGAGTTCTCGATGATGACGGTGCCGCCCGAGTTCGTGCCCGAGTAGCCGAGGGCGTTGTCCTGCATCCACATGTGGTTCATGGTCACGTCGCACTCTTGCTGGCACGCGCCCACGTAGGTTCCCGAGTCGTTCATGTTGCTGGCATAGAGCTGGTTCCAGCCGGCCGGCCCGGCGGAGTTGCTGGAGAAGATGCCGTACTCGGCAGCAGTGGTCTCGTTGCTGAAGAACGTCGAGGTGGCGGTCAGGTAACTGCCCCAGTAACCCTTCAGGCCGATCTTGCCTGACTCGGCACCACCGTTCCACCAGATCTGATTGCCAGAGGCGCCAGTGCCGGCGAGGAAGTTGCAGACGGTGAGGTTCTCGATGCTCACGTCGTTCGCTTTCCACACGAGGATCCCGTTGCGGCCGACCGGTACTCCGTTCTTCCCGAGCGCTCCGTAGTTCTGGGCGCTAGGCGCAGAACTGCACGGTGCCGATCCGGGCTTGGTGCCGTCGACGATGACCGTGTTGCGGTTCATGCCGCGCAGCGTGATGCCGGACTTCTTGATGATCACCCCGCCCATCTCGCCGTGGTCAGGGTTGACGAGATGGCCGTGCTCATCGGCCCTCTCGTGGTAATCACCCGGGCCAACCAGGATCCAGTCTCCGGGCTTGGCCGCGTTGACGGCGGCCTGGATGCTCTGGTAGGCGCCAGCCTTACCGTCGAAGGTCCCCACCAGCAATACTTTCGTGGTGTGCCATCCGGCCGGGCTATGGGGCGGCGCCCCGGCGGAAAGCACCCCTACGGCTAGTGCCACCGCCCCGAACGTCGAGAACCGACTTGCCGCGCTCCGAGTGCCGAATGACATACCGGGCCTCCCCGCCTGACAGCGAACATCCATTCGCAACATACGCATATCGCTTGCTCGACGCCAGCCCCTTGGCTTCCGCAACTGCGCACCTCCGGCTCGTAACGGATCCGCGAGGAGCTGTGCCGCTTTCTCACCAGCATGTTGGCGTCCGTGCGCGGTACCCTGAATCAGCAACTTCATGGCTAAATCGGGGGCGGTCACTTCGGATCATGGGGAGGTGCGTCGGCCATGTGGCGCGGAAGGCGCCGCCTCCGGCGGCTGGAGAGCGAGATGCTCGCGGCCAAGGCCGACCAGGCCGACCTGCGGCAGCGCGTCGAGTTGTTCGAGAAGATAGCCGAGGCTGCCGGCGCCGCCATCGGCCCCGTGCCGTCCTCGCCGATGCCAGCGGAACTGGTCGCCGCGGCGAGGGAAGCGCACGCCAAGGAGTTCCCGGTCCGTCTTGACGTGGCCGGAACGCCGGTCATCGCGGTCATCGGCGGCGAGGGAGATCCTCGCGAGTGGTGGACGGCCATCTGGCATGCCGCCGAACTGTCGGAGCGCGCGTCGTGATTTCCGTACGGCACACGACGCTGCCTGAAGGGCTCAGCGTGCTGGCGCTGCGGGACCAGAGCGGCAACCTGACGTTGTTCGTCTCTGATGCCATCGCACCTGACCGGCAACGCGAGGCAGTGCGCGCGGCACTCGGCGCATCGCGGCGCGCGGGCTGGCGCGCGGCCTTGATTCCGCTCCCGCTCGCGCTGTTGCTGACTCATGTCCGCGCCCTGCTCAGTTCCGGCATAAGGGCATGCCAGGCCCATGCAGCGCTAACGGCAACCACGGTCCTGGCGGTGGCGTCGGCTGGCGTCCTTTTCGCGGTGATTCCGCACGCGAGCGGCCCGGCGGTTTCCGCGGGGAATTCGCCGGGTTCCACAACGCAGCACGCCGGCCCGGGCAGCCAAGGCAGCCAGCCCGGAAGCGCCACACACTCTGGGCCCGGCAGCCACCACCCAGGGACCGGACGTGAGCCAGTGCCGGGGAGGTCGGGGACGGGCGGGTCGTCGGCTCCCGGCCGGTCATCGTCGCATCAGCCCAAGTCGCCGTCACCCAGTTCTAGTCCCACGCCGAGCCCGCAGCCCACGGCAACGGCGTCCTCCACCTCCACGCCGACACCTACTCCGACGCCGACGCACAGCAGCAGCGGTTGCATCTCGCTGCTTGGCATCAAGGTCTGCTTGTAAGAGCTGCCGCCCGGCGGCA
>JASHXW010000523.1 GCA_030043395.1 Streptosporangiaceae bacterium | reverse complement strand
AGGTCGGCGCCGCCGAGCTGGCCGACGAAGCCGATCCGCTGGCGGACGACATGCGGGGCCCGGCGTACGTCGGCCCCGGCCACGAAGGCTCGGCCAGCGTCGGCCGGGAGCAGGGTAGTCAGTATGCGTAGCGTGGTAGTTTTTCCCGCGCCATTGGGCCCGAGAAAGCCGAAGATCTGCCCTGGTGCGACCGTGAGGTCGATTCCGGCGACCGCGTCAACTGTGCGGTCCTTGACCCGGAACGACTTGCGCAACCCGGTAACTCGCACGGCGTCGGCGAGCGTGCTTGCATCAGGCACGGCGTGCTCCTTCTGGTGGTGAACGGGAGCGGCGCCGGCCGGCCTATCCTCGAAGTGCTAGATCCGGGGTGCCCGGCACGGTCGCGCGCTCAGGGTTTGGTACGGCCTCCGGGGATGCAGCCCCGGAGGCCGCCTGCTGTTCGGTCAGGCCTCCTCGCGGTAGTTCTCTTGCTGGCGCATGACGTCCTGCATGTCTGGCCACGGCAGGGTCCCGTCTGCTAGCTGCTCGGCGATCGTCCGGGCCCACGACAGCTCCGCTCGTCGCATCGCCTGCGCGTACTCCTCCTCGACGGCGAAGATGCGCGGGAAGTCAGGCATCTGCGCCGCGAGCGCGTTCCGGTACGTGTCGGACGCGATGGCATCGGCCTCCAGCCGCGCGGCGCGCTGCCGGAGCGCGGCGATGGCGTTGTCGCGGCCAAGTGAGTAGATGAACATGAGCGGCGCGGCGAATGGCGGGTACTCCGCTGCGGGCTCGGCCGTGAGCTCCCTAAGCCAGACGCGCAGCTCGTCCTGCCCGGCATCGGTGATCGCGTAGACGGTGCGCTCGGGCCTGCGTCCTTGCTTGCTGACCTCGACCGGCTCGATGAAGCCGCGGTCCGCCAGCCGGGCGACGGTGTCGTACACCGAGGACTCCCTGATCTGGAATGCGCGATCGTGGCCGCGCTCGCGCATCATGGTTCGCATCTCGTAGGCGTGCATGGGCCGCTCGTGTAGCAGGTTCAGCACGCTCAGCGCGATGGGCGTGCGGGGCAGCGGTCGCTGCCGGCGCTGCCTGCCCGGGCGGCCTGGCGCCGAATGCGAAGCATCTTGCGTATTACTCATCATCGATCACTCGGAACCGAGTATATCGCGTGCTGTCGCAGGCGCAAGGCTACAGCCTGACTGCATTAGCCGCTCGGCGGGACCGGAAGCCGGAGTCGGTCATCCTGCACTGGCTTGACGGGCTTAACCGTAAGTTGTAGCTTACGGTTAGTGGAAACTTACGGAGTAGAGGCGCTGGGCGCACTGGGAGATCCGACCAGGCGCGCCATCTTCGAGTGCCTGGTGCGAGAGCCGATGGCGGTCGGGCAACTCTCCGAGAGACTGCCCGTGAGCAGGCCCGCCGTGTCGCAGCACCTGAAGGTTCTCAAGCAGGCCGGCCTCGTCACCGACCAGGCGGACGGCACCAAGCGGATCTACCGCGTCGATCCCGCCGGGGTAACAGCCATCCGCGCCTACCTGGACGCGATGTGGAGCCAGGCACTGGCGGGCTTCCAGCAGGCAGCCCAGCAGATAGCACACAGCGAATCCCGGTCGTCACAAGACCAGCCACAGGAGGAGTCATGAGCCAGACCACGATCGCCCCAGTTCGCCAGACGCTGCTCGTCCCGATCCCGCCGCAGCGAGCGTTCACCCTGTTCACCGAGGGGTTCACTAGCTGGTGGATAGGCCATCACATCGGGCAGGGCGACCTGCAGGAGGTCGTGATCGAGCCGCGGGCGGGCGGCAGGTGGTACGAGCGCAGCGTCGACGGTAGCGAGTGCGACTGGGGCAAGGTCCTGGTCTTCGATCCGCCGGGCCGGCTGGTCATGACCTGGCAGCTCGACGCGAAGTTCGAATACGACCCTGATCCCGCCCACGCTAGCGAGATCGAGGTCCTGTTCACCGAGGAAGACGGCCAGACTAGGGTCGATTTCGAGCACAGGCACTTCGAGCGAGTCGCCGAGAATGGCGCTGAGCTGGCCAGGACGGTCGGCGCCGATGGCGGCTGGCCGACGATACTCGACCTGTACGTGAAGGCCGCATCTCGCTAAGCCCGGCGGAAAGTAGGTCACGCCGTCAGTACCCTGATCACGAACATCGGCGAGCTGGTGACCAACGCGGGGCAGGAAGGCGACGCCGGCCAGCGGCGGTTCGCCAGGCTGACCGATGCCGCGCTGGTCATCGAAGACGGCCGGGTCGCCTGGACGGGCCAGAAGGCGCACGCTCCGGCCGCTGACGAGATGGCGGACGCCGCGGGCCGCGCCGTGCTGCCCGGTTTCGTGGACTCGCACGCTCACCTGGTGTTCGCCGGGGAGCGGGGCGAGGAGTTCGCCGCCAGGATGGCCGGCCAGCCGTACAGCGCGGGCGGGATAGCCAGCACCGTGGCGGCGACCAGGGCGGCCAGCGACGTCGACCTGGCCGGCAACTTGAGCAGGCTCGCGGCCGAGATGCTCGCGCAGGGAACGACCACCTTCGAGTGCAAGTCCGGCTACGGGCTCACCGTCGCCGACGAGGCGCGCAGCCTCGCCCTGGCCGCGCAGGTGACGCCCGAGGTCACCTACCTCGGCGCGCACGTCGTGCCACCGGAGTTCAGCGAGGATCCGGCCGGCTACGTCGACCTCG
>JASHXW010000522.1 GCA_030043395.1 Streptosporangiaceae bacterium | reverse complement strand
GTCATCCGCGCCGCGCTGCACTGCGCGCTGATCAAGCGGCCCGAGCACACGGCCGCGTTCAACCTGCTGTTCGACCTGTATACGGCGGGCTCGCGGCAACCGGGATCGGACTTGCTCGCTGAGCTGACCGACCAGGAACTGCGAGACATGCTCCGGGCCGTCATCGCGTCGGAGGACGCCCAGGTACGGCGGCTCCTAGCTGACGAGTACGTGCGCAGGTTCGGCGGGCTGGAGCCGGGCAGGCCGGTTGCTGGCGTATTCGCGACCATCGCCGTGAACGAGGCCGCCGACCTCGGCGGCCTGCGCGCCGGCCTGCTAGAGGGCGCGAACGCCGCAGACGGCGATGCTGCGGCGGCGGGTGCTGGCAGCGCTGGCGGTCCGGGCGCAAGCGCCGCCGCTGGCTCAGGCGGCTCCGGCGGGTCTGGCTGGAGTGGCTCGGGCAGCCTGCGGCGCCGGATCGACGAGGCGAATGCCGACCGGGCCGTCGAGAGCTTCCAGGCAGAGCTGCAGCAGGCGGTGCGGCGTGCGCTGGTCGCTGACCGGGGCGCGCGGGCCGTGCGTGAGACCATGCGGGTCGGCCTCGCCGAAAACGTCGACATCGTCAGCGCGTCGGCGGCCGAGCTGGCCGCCATGGCTGCCGCGATCGCGCCGCTGAGCCAGCAGCTCACCCACGTCCTGGCCCAGCTCGCGATCCACCGCAAGCGCAAGCTCAGCATCCGCGGGACGCTGCAGCGGGCAATGGGCACGGGCGGCGTCCCCTTCCGGCTGGCCACCGAGCCAGCCCGGCCGCCGCGGCCGGAGATCGTGGTGCTATGCGACATGTCGGGGTCGGTCTCGGCCTTCTCTCGCTTCACCCTCGACCTGCTGGTCGCCCTGGACAGCCGGCTCAGCCGGCTCCGGGTCTTCTCCTTCGTCGACGGCGTGGCGGACATCACGGGCATGGTCAACGAGGCGCGCGCGGCCGGCCGGCGGCTCGGCCAGCGGGAAGCCGCGCAGCCCGCGATCCGGCTCAGCGGCAGCTCTGACTACGGGTACGTGATGCGCGAGTTCGCCAGCAGGTACGCCCACCAGCTCACCAGGCGATCAGTGGTCCTGGTGGTGGGTGACGCGCGCACGAACTACCTGGACCCGGCGGAGTCTGCGTTCGCCGAGATCGGCGAGCAGGCCGGACGGGTGTACTGGCTGAACCCGGAACCTCGCAGGTACTGGAACGACGGCGACTCGGTGATCGGCCGCTATGCTCCGTGGTGTGCTCAGGTCAGGGAATGCTCCACCCTGCGCCAGATCGCCAGCTTCGTGCAGTCGCTGGCCACCGCTTCCATGGCCTGAGTCCCTGGTCGCCCGTGGCCTGAGCCCCTCGTCCGCCCAGTTATGCTCAGTTATGGTGGGCATCCACCTGTGAGCGGTCAGCCTTCCTGGGCAAGATCCGATGTGATTGGCGGATCGAGCCGGCCAGTGCCGCGTGTCGTCCGCAGGTCCGGGACCCGCGGGTACGATTCAGGCAAATATGTTCTGCCCTAACGGGTAGAGCCTTACGCTGGGCGAAGACCCGTGAGCGGGGTCGGCCGAGAGCTTATGTGGGCATCCGGGAGCCGAAGACCGGGCAGCGCTACGACCTTAGCGCTGGCAGCGCTGGCAGTGGCGAAGTGGCATGGCGGCCACGCAGGTCTGCCTTTGGAGGTATGGCCCAGGTGAGACAGGTGTCCGTGGGCTCGACGGACCCGCCGGAGCCGGCTGGGTCGGCCGAGGGGCCCGGGACGGCGCAGGAGACGGCACAGCGTCCCGATACGGCAGGACAACCCGGGACAGACGAGGTCAGCGCGGAGCGCGGCCGGACTGGTCCGGTCGAGCTCGTCATGAGCACCGTCATCCGCAAGTTGTCCTGGAGCAGGCTGTCCCAGCCCAAGGTCGCGATCGCCGTATCCGGACTCGGCCTGCTGCTCGGCATGATCGTCGGAGCGACGGCGCCGAATCACGAGACGCTGCCACTGCGCCTGCCGCTGTCGATCCTGCCCTCGCTGTCGCACGAGACAGTCCTGGCCTCCGCGCTGCTGTACGCCGGGAACATCCTGGCCTGCCTGGGCCTCGCGGGCATGCTGTGGGCGCATAGCCAGGGCTGGCGCCCGGATCCGCGCCGCCTGCTGCTGGTCAGCGCGTGCATCATCGCGGTGATGGTCAGCCTGACCCCGGTCGGCTCGTCAGATACGGCCAGCTACGCGGCCTACGGCAGGGTCGCCGACCTGGGCGGAAACCCGTATACCGCCAGTCCGGCGCACTTCCTCGGGGCCTCCAGCACATACGTGTCGGCCATCGGCTCCCTGTGGAAGAACACTCCATCGGTCTACGGCCCACTCGCCACCCTCGTGCAGAAGTTCGCGGCATCGATCGGCGGAGCCGACGCCGCGACCACGATCTGGATCCTGATGATCCTGAACGGGATCGTGTTCATCGGCGTGGGCGTGCTGCTGATGAAGACGTCCGACGATCCCGTGCGGGCGACTCTGTTCTGGACTGCCAACCCGGTCCTGATCCAGCAGCTGGTCAGCGGCGGTCATCTCGACACCTTCGTGGCCGCGGCGGCGATATGCGCCATCCAGGTGGCACGGCGGGTGTCCGGCAAGTGGGGCGATGTCCTGATCGGCGTGTTCATCGGCCTGGCCTGCGGCGTGAAGATCAACGCGGCCCTGATCGGCATCGGCCTCGCCTGGCCGCTGCTGCTGCGCCGCGAGTGGATGCGCACTGCCAGGATCACGCTGGTGGCGCTGGCAACGGTGGCGCTGCAGTACAGCTTCTACGGGCTCAGCTCGCTGAAACCGCTGATCAGCGCGGACAAGCTCGTTACCTTGCCGTCGCCGTGGTGGTTCCTGACCGCTGCCGATGGCGGGGTCAATTCTTCCGGCACGCCCAACCAGCCGATCATCTCCACGATCATCAGCGTGCTGTGGCCCATCGCGATGATCATCGTCGCGATGATGATCTACAAGCGCATCTCCGATGACCAGCCGCGGGAGGTCGTGGCCCCGTTCGCCCTCTGCTTTGCCTGGATCCTCGTCGCGCCCTGGGTGTTCCCGTGGTACACGGCGATCGCCTGGGTGGCGCTTACCCAGGTCCCGCGCAACCGGATGACGAGATGGCTGGCCATCGTCACGGTGGTTCTGGCCCTGTGGCATTCCAGCGGCGGCCAGCCCACCCCTGCTCCGGCAAGTCCTGTGCTCGCCCCGGCAGCGAGCCACGTACTGACGACACGACACGGCGGCCTGAGCGTGCGCGCTGCCGGGCCCGCTCGAGGCCCGGCGCCTGACCTGGCCGCGCCCGCGCGGTGAGCCCTGTGCTGCGGATCAGCCAGGCTAGGCAGCCGGCCGTGAACGGGCGGCCGGCCGGCGATGGCCGGCCAGTGCCCGGTGGTCGGCCAGCCAGCCGGGCTGAGTCCGTCGCCGCGGTGCTGCGCCGGCACTGGCTGGCCGCGACACTGCTGGTGGCCGGCCTGGTCCTGCGCGTTCTGGTCCAGCTCGCATACCGGCCAGCGCTGTTCTACATCGACTCGGTCAGGTACCTGCAGAACGCGGAGGGCAACGACCCGGTCGGGTACAAGGGACCACTGCTGGCGATTCTGACGTTGTTCAACTTCAACGCGGTCGCCGTGGTGCAGCATCTGCTTGGCCTGGCGATGGCCATAGTCATCTACGTCCTGCTGCTGCGTCGCGGAGCTTCGCGCTGGCTCGCGGCCCTTGCCATGGCGCCGATCCTGCTGGACGCCTACCAGCTTCAGGCTGAGCAGACAGTGATGCCGACGACGCTGTTCGAGGTGCTGACCCTGGCCGGGCTGGCCATCCTGCTCTGGAGCCCGGCTACGAGCTGGCGCCGGATCCTGCTGGCCGGGGTCGTCCTCGGAACCTCGGCGACAGTCGCGCAGGTGGGCGAGGCCCTGCTGCTGCCCGCGGTGATCTTCGTCCTGGCGTGCGGCGGCGGATGGCGGCAGGCTACCGGCAAGGCGCTGGCCCTGATCGCGGCGTTCGCGCTGCCGATCCTGGCCTACTGCACTGGCTCGCTGCTGATCAGCGGGGACTTCTTCCTGTCACATACTGGCGTCACGTCCTACTACGGCAGGATGGCGGCGGCCGCCGATTGCGCGACGCTGCGATTGCCAGCCGACGAGCGGGCGATGTGCCCGACGAAGGCGCAGCAGGCGCAGGGCCCGGACTGGCTGGAGTACGCTGCGGGCTCGCCGATCCGGCCCTACTACGCGCCGGCCTACCCGCGCGGCAAGGCTGACAGCCTGATCTCCGACTTCAACCGCAGGGTGCTGACCCAGCAGCCGCTGCGTGTCCTCGGCGCATACGGCAGCGACGTGATCCGGCTGTATGAGGTCGACCGGACGACCGGCCTTGGCGACACGCCCATCTCGCGCTGGCAGTTCCAGGACAAGTTCCCGTACTACACCTCGCAGACCACCAAGCCGATCGTCCTGAAATCGGTCAGGGAGTACGGCGGCGGAACGCCCACCGTCTGGAGCCCCGTTGCCCGCTTCCTGCGTGCGTATCAACTGCACGGCGGCTACACCCCAGGGCCGCTGCTCCTGCTGTTCACGCTGACCGGCCTGATCGGCTCGGTCGCTGCCTTCCTGCGCCGCCAGCGGGCTCGCCAGGCCACGCGCCAGCTTGCCCTGGGCTGCCTGCTGTGCTTCGCCTCGGCGGCGAGCGTGCTGCTGGTCTCGGACACCTTCGAGTTCTCCTGGCGATACCAGCTACCTGCCCTGGTCACGCTGGTGCCAGCCGGCGTTCTGGGGATCGCGCTGCTACTTTCGGCCAGGAAGGCGGCCGCAACCAGCGCGAGCGGACCGGTGAGCGACGGCGGGTAGTGAGCGACGGCGGCTAGCTAGCCTCGCCGGCTGCCCGATCAGGAGCATGCGCGGCGAGCAGCCCCGACTTCAGCACGTCGAATTCTTCCCTCGTGAGCAGCCCGGACTCCAGCATGGACGCGATCGCCCTGAGCTCGCCGACCGTCGCCGCTGCCTTCGCCGCGGTACCGCCGCCCTCGCGAATGGCCGCGAGCGGCCGGGAGAGCTGGATCCGCAGCGCGTCGGGCAGCGTCCTGTCGTCGAGGAAGAACAGCTCGCCAGCGGCCGTTCGTATCCGCAGGATGGTCTGGATCTTCGTATCGCTGAAGGCGATCGCCTCGCCGACGATGCCAAGCGCCAGGGTCAGCCCGACCTGCTGACCCCTGGACAAGGCGTTCACCAGGCCGGGGCCGCCCACCTCGACCTCCTGGACTTCGGCGTAGGGGACGTCGAGGAGCGGTTCGAAGTCCTTGGTCAGGGTCACGAGCAGCCGGTCGGCGAGGAATCTCAGGTCGTGTCGCTTCCCGGCGGGCAAGTCCGTCCCGGTGAAATGGCCGCCAAGTAGCGTCACGGACTTCACTGCTACCTGATCGAGCGCGTCGAGCTGGGCTACCTCCATTCGCCTGTGATCGACGACGGCCCGGTCCGCGAGATCCTTCGCGAGCCTGGGCACCAGGGTCGGATCCTGGCCGACAAGGAAATGCCAGGCCTCCGCCCAGCCATAGTCGGTCGCCGGGAATCGCCTGAGCACCTTGGTGCCGCCGGTGAGCGAGTCACGGCCGACTAGGTAACAGCGGCCGCCCTTGCGCTCGGGCCGGTCCTCCCAGCCGATAGAGGGATGCTTGTCCTCGATGACAAGCTTCGGCCAGGTCACCCAGTCGGCGTCGGTGAGGGCCGGCATCGGTGGCACGGCGGTGAGGTCGCCAGTCAGATTGCTCGCGATCGACTGATCCATGGCGCGCTCCAGGTGATGTCGGCCAGCGACGACATCGTAGGGGGTCTACCTGCGCACGGGGCAAGCCCGCAGCAGCGCGTCGCTGACGTCGCTCTGGTGCGGTGAGCCTTCCAGGCGGTTCGTGAGCCGGTTGCAGGTGTACGCGAAGACGAGCTGCCGACCCGGGTCGGCCCAGCCGATGCAGCAGTTCGAGCCGTTGTGCCCGAACGCGTCCGGGCTGCTGGTCCGGCCCATCGGCCGCGGGCGACCCGGCACCGGCCCAGGTCCGCCGAGCTGGAAGCCCTGCGACCAGCGGATCGTCAGCCCGAGCAGCCGGTCGGTCTCGCCATCGCCCGCTGGCTGGCGGGCTTGCTCGATGGCGGCGGCGGAGAGCAGGCGGACGCCGTCGAGCTCGCCGCCCTGCACGAGCATCTGGTAGAAGCGGGCCATGTCCCTGGCCGTGCTCGAGATGGTCGCGGCCGGGATGACCGCCTCGCGGACAACGCGGCGGTCGAACACAAGGCGCCTGATCCAGCCGCTGACGCCGTGCGGGTCAAGCGGGACGCTGCGCTCCCGCAGCCGGGGCGGCAGTCCGAGGTGGGTGTTGCCAAGGCCAAGCGGGTCGAGCAGTTCAGCGCGCAGGACCGCGGCCACGCCCGCGCCAGTGACGCGCTGGACGATCTCGCCGAGGATGAACCCGTAGCTGAGGATGTGGTACGCCGTCACCTGGCCTGGCGGGTAGGCCGGCCTGGCCGACTCCAGCGCCGCGATCGAACGGCGCCAGCTGGTGGCGTTGAGAGCGTCCCACATGACGCTGCGAGCGACTGGAACGCCAGCACGGTGCTGCAGTACCTGGCGGATCGTGATCGCGTCCTTGCCGTGACGGCCGAACATGGGCCAGTACCGCGCCACGGGTGCGTCCAGGTCCAGCACCCCGCGCTCGGCGAGCATGTGCACGAGAACCGCGATGAACGCCTTGCCGGCGGAGAAGATCAGGAACAGGTCGTCAGGGCGACAGCCGACGGACTGGTCGAGAATCACCTGCCCGTCGCGGAGAGCGCAGAGCTGCGCGGCAGCACCGCGCTCGCGGACGAGGCTGACGACCTCCTCCAGCGTGGCGGTCATGCCTGTGGAGCTGCCACGGGCGCGGTGGCGAGGTACTCGTCGCCTGCCTGCACGCCTGGCCCGGCGATCAGCGGCGAGCGAACGAGCAGGACCACGCCCGCGCAGAGCACGGCGAGAGCTGCGACTTCGCTACCCACGAACAGCCCGCCCGAGCGCAGGACCTCGCCGAATGCCGACACGCCGATGGCGATGCTGATGAGCGGGTTGACGATCACGCTGGCCGTCCGGGACGCGGCGATCGGGCCGGCGTGCAGCGCGCCCTGCAGGATGAACAGCCCGGACGCGCCGCAGACGATGATCAGGTACGGGTCCCAGCTCGTGAAGACGGCCGTCCAGCCACCCTGGCGCAGCACGGTGACCAGCGCCTTGGTGACTGCCGCGTTATAGGCGAACAACACCGCCGTGGCGGCTCCTAGCGCAGCGGCTCGCCACCATCGCGGTCCGACGCGACCTGCGGCCACCAGCAGGACCGTCCCAGCCACGGTGACGGCGGACAGCACGAGCCAGGCCGCACCGTCCGGCTGCCCCCGGCCAGCGGCGGGCGAGGCCGAGGCAAAGAAGCCCGCCAGCCCGGCAACGATCGCGAGGATTCCGATGCCCTCGCGCCAGCCGACTGACCGCCGGAAGCCAACCACGAGGATGACGACGAGGAAGATCAGTTCCGTGGTCAGCACGGGCTGGACGACGCTGAGCTGGCCGACTCGCAGCGCCGATGCCTGCAGGACGAACGTGCCAAGGAGCAGTCCGAATCCGGCAAACCAGCCTGGCTTGCGCAGCACGTGCAGCAGAAGCCGCGGGCTCAGGCTGCTCGTGGCAGGCGCCGACTCCACGGCCACCCGCTGCAGCACGACCGACAGCGCTGAGAGAAAGGCTGCTCCGGCCGCGAGGGCGATGGCGAGCGCCACGGATGATCCCTTCGGTCCTGCTTTGACCCTCACACTAAACCAGCGCCTGGCAGCGCGTCAGGACCCAGCAACTCACCTCGAATTCACACGGAACGCTCGCGTTCACTTCAGGTCGGTCACCCATCCTGATGTGCGCAGAGTCATTGGCCTGTCCGCGAGCGACCCGACTATGCGGTCGCGGGCCCGGCGGATGACCGGACAACGGACTAGGAGGAACCAGTGCCTGATCAGACAGGCGAGCCCCGGCAGGCTGGCAGCAGGACCGCAGGGTGGCGCAGGATCGGCCGGCGTGGCCTCGTGGGCCTGTCAGCCGCCGGCGCGACCGCTGCGGTCATCATCACCGCGGCCGCAAGCGGCGCCCCGGCATCGGCCGCCGCAGGCGCCGCGCAGGCTCATACGAACGCGCTGACCGAGACCACGTCTTCGTCAGCGGGCAACATGACGGTCAAGGCCACCTACGCGACCGGCAAGCGGGGCCGCATCAAGCTGGAGTCGGTGAGCTACGTCGGCGAGTCCAGCAAGAAGGGCTTCAAGCATCCGGTCCTCATCTTCACGCTGGGCCCGGGCGGCCCGTTCACGTTGCGGTACCAGAAGGGCAAGCCGGTCCGAGCTCACTTCCCGGCATTCCAGGTCATACTCCGGCTCAAGCCCAGCGAGCTTGGCGACTTCTCCGGAACGCTCTCCGCGAAGATCCTTGCCAGCGTGAACCGGCACGGCGGGCTGGTCGGTGGCGAGACGCTCAACGTGAGCCTCGCGCACGGTAAGTTCCCGAAAGCCCCGGTCAAGAAGGGCCACCGCCAGGTTCACTTCACTATTCAGGAAATCATGCAGGTCGGCATGATCCTGAACCCGGCGTTCTAGCAGCAGCTAACAGCCCTGACGGGCCTGTTCTCGAGGAGCCAGCGGCGGGCCCCGGCCGTACCCACTGTCCAGGGCCCGCCGCCGATGGTAAACGCGGCGTCATGCAGCGCCAGTTTTGGACCCCAACTGAAGTGATTGGCAGTTCGCTTGTGATTGAATCCGCGTCGTGACTGCATCTGGTCGCCGCGCCGCACTGACCAAGCTACGTTCCGCGGGCCGCGGCCTCGTCCTTCTCGCCGCTCTGGCGGCAGCAAGCGCGGCGGCCTTCGCGCCCTCGGCCGCCTTGGCATCGGGCATGCTGCCGCGCCTGAACTTGACACCAGTGCCATCGAGATTCCCGACGATCCCGCCAGCGTCCCCGCCGGTTCAAGTGCGCGGCGGGGAACTCGTCGATCTCACCACCGGCGTGGTGCTCTGGGGCAAGAACGTCAATGTCGGGCGGCCCATGGGCAGCATCACCAAGGTCATGACCGCGCTCGTCGTGCTCCAGGCTGGCGACCTCAACAGGAAGATCAAGGTCACCCGTGCCGCTGTCAGGTACGTGACCAAGGACGGCGCAAGCAGCGCCGGGCTCGTCGCCGGTGACGTGCTGACCGCGCGCCAGCTGCTTGAGGCGATGCTGCTGCCGTCAGGCTGTGATGCCGCGTACCTGCTGGCCACCGCTTACGGCCCGGGAAGGCAGGCGTTCATCGGCAAGATGAACGCGATGGCGAAGCGGCTCGGCATGACCCACACGCATTTCTCGCACTTCGACGGGATGCCCTATCCGACCGAGCATTCGACCTACTCCTCGCCCGCCGACCTGGTCAAGCTGGGGGAGCAGGCGATGCGCAACTCGCTGTTCCGCCACATCGTCGCGCAGCGCACGTACTCCATCCCGCGCACGCGGTCGCATCACAGCTATTTCTGGTACAACACCAACCGCCTGATCGGGTCCTACCGTGGCGCTGACGGGATCAAGACTGGCGACACCAATGCGGCCGGAAACTGCCTGCTCTTCGAGGCGCAGCGGGACGGGACCACCCTGATCGGCGTCGTGCAGTACGCGAGTCCGACCAGTAACCCGAGCTCGGCCATCGTGGCCGGAGCCGCCGTGCTGAACTGGGGATATCGTCTGACCTAGACAAAGAACCACGATACGGCCACAATGTCCGAAGTGACCTTCGTTCCTTTTGACCGTCCTGTACGAACCGCGATCATCGGCCTCGGCCGCATTTACGACCTGAACATCCGCGGCTACCTGGACAACCCCCAGGCCGAGGTTGTCGCCCTGGTGGACCCCGATCCGGAGCGCCGCGCTCAGCGTCAGGCCGACTGGCCGCAGGCAGCGGTATTCGCCTCGGCCGCCGAGCTTGCCGCCAGCGGGATCGACGTGGACATGGCCGAGGTCCTGCTCCCGATTCCGCTGCACGCGGACGGCGTCGTCGAGATGTTCGGCTGGGGCTGGCACGTCAACATGCAAAAGCCGATGTGCAATAACCTGGTCGACGCTCAGCGAATGCTCGACGCGGCGAAGGCCAGCGACCGGGTCTTCCGGGTCATGGAGAACTACCTGTTCTACGAGCCATTGCGCAAGCTCAAGGCCATCGTCGAGTCCGGCGAGATCGGCGAGGTCACCGGATACCACATGAAGATGATCGGCAGCGGCGCAGGCGGCTGGGACGTTCCGTGGAGCAGCTTCGAGTGGCAGCTCGAGCAGATCAGGCGCGGCCGCGGCATCATGATCTTCGACGACGGCTGGCACAAGCTCTCCA
>JASHXW010000521.1 GCA_030043395.1 Streptosporangiaceae bacterium | reverse complement strand
GTAAACGGTGCCGTCGAACTCGATCGGCTCCGCGGAGACGGCGCCAGTTGAGTGGACATGCCAGATCTCGCGTAGCTGCGACGCCGTCGCGGGCGTGATCGCCGTCTCCGCTCCGTCGTAGCCACTGCGCGAGGAGTTGTTCAGGTACGTCCACCAGTTCACGCCCGTCTGCCCGGGGGCCGCCAGGCCCGCGGGCGCGGTCCACATGAGCGCGGCGAACGCGAGCACGGTCAGTGCGCAGGAGCCGTACGCGAACCTCCGCAGTGTCACTTCATGAACCCCCGTAGGCCAGGGCGCAGCACGCGACGACCATGCCGACAGACCGCTCGCCGAAGCGCGACGTGCGCGCTATTTACCTTTTCGCCATTCGATTGGGCAGATGATTGTGTGATGAATCTTAAGGCCAAGATGGATTAGCGAGCCTTCTAATTGCGATTGCGTTAGCGTATCGAGATGGCGTGGCCGGAACGGAACTGGCATATAGGTACCTAACGCCATCGGCGCTGCACGACGACAGTCGCCATGAGGTCTTGTTATCAGCCAGCGGCGGCATCACCACAGGCCATCCGTAGTTCTGCCCGCGCCCGCCAGCCAACCTGCGACAATGCAGGCATGCGAGCATCGGATCCGCTGCCAGCCGGGTCGGCGACCGGCCAGGAGGTCGTTCGGCGGCTGACTGAGGACGGCTACGTGATCGTGTCCGGGATGATGCCGGCCAGCGAGGTCGAGGCGGCCAGGAACGACCTGGACCGGGTGCTGAGGGAAACACGCACGGGCCGGAATCCGTTCGAAGGATTCTCGACGCAACGTGTCTATGCGCTATTCGCCAAGACGAGGACTTTCGACCAGGCGGCGATTCATCCCCTTCTGCTCGACGTGCTCGACCAGGTGCTCGGCCATTATCAGCTCAGCGCTCCGGTCGGCATCAGGATCGGGCCGGGGGAGCAAGCACAGATCCTGCACTGCGACGACTCCATCTACCCGTTGCCGCGGCCGCATCGCGTGCTCGTGGTCAACACGATGTGGCCGCTTGACGACTTCACCGAGCAGAACGGCGCTACCAGGTTCGTGCCGGGCAGCCACAAGTGGGAGGAAGGGCGCCATCCCGTGGCGGACGACCCAGTGGTGATGGCCACGATGTCACCCGGCTCGGCCATGTTCTACCTGGGCAGCCTGTGGCACGGCGGGGGAGCGAACCAGACCGGCCAGCCTCGGCTCGGGGTAATCCTGGAATACGCGGCTGGCTGGCTGCGCCAGCAGGAGAACCACTGCCTGGCTGTTCCGCGTGCCACGGTGCGGGAGCTTCCGCAGCGGCTGCAGGAGCTGCTCGGCTACGGCATCTACCCCCCTTTCGTCGGCTACGTAGACGGCAGTCACCCCCGCAAGGCCCTGTCCGGCGACCAGTGACCTCTCAGTAGGTCGTTCCCATGGCCGCGCGGACCTCGTCCAGGGTGCGGCCCGCAATGGCCCTGGCCCGGGCGTTGCCGTCGCGGAGGACTCCACGCAAGTAGCCGGGATCCGTGGCGAGCTCGGCGCGCCGTTCCCGGATCGGGCGCATGAACTCGTTGACCGACTCGGTGACCACGCGCTTGAGCTCGGCGGCTCCGGCGGAGCCGATCTGCGCGGCAACGTCTTGTGGTGCACGCCCTTGGCAGAGGGCCGCGAGCAGCACCAGGCTGGACACCTCGGGCCTGGTGTCGGGCTCGTAGGTGATCTCCCGCTCGGCGTCGGTCTTCGCGTACCTGATCAGCGTGGCTGTCTCGTCGGCCGTTGCGCGGATCGCGACGGCGTTCCCGCGGCTCTTGCTCATCTTGTCCCCGTCGAGGCCGAGCAGGTTGGGGGCGGACGACAAGAGCGCGTCCGGCACGGGGAAGAACTCCGATCCACCGGCGTACCGGTCGTTGAAGCGCCGTGCGATCGAGCGGGTGAGCTGGATGTGCGGGAGCTGGTCCTTGCCGACCGGCACCAGGTTCGCCTTGCAGAACAAGATGTCGGCCGCCTGATGGACCGGGTAGGTGAACATCAGCCCGCTGACACTAGCTTGCCTGGACTGCGCGATGTCCTCCTTGACCGTGGGATTGCGCTGGAGCTCGCTGACCGACACCAGGGAGAGGAACGGCAACGTCAGCTGATTGAGGGCGGGAACGGCGCTGTGCGCGAAGATCGTCGCGGTCGCTGGATCGACCCCGACGGCGAGGTAGTCCGCGATGAGCCCATCGACATGGTCGGCCAGCCGGTCGGCGACATCGCGGTCGGTCAGCACCTGGTAGTCGGCCACCAGGACGAAGAGCTGAACGCCAGCTTGCTGCAGCCGGACCCGGCTGATCAGGGTGCCGAAGTAGTGGCCCAGGTGCAGCGGGCCTGTTGGCCGGTCGCCGGTAAGGATCCGGAAGGGTGTCGCGTCAGCCGCGATGAGCGCCTCGAGTTCGGTCGACCGGCGCTGGAACGCTCGGAAGGTTGCCGAGCCGGCGGCATCGGCCCGCGCCGCGTCCGTAATCGCAATAGCAGGGTCTGTAATCACACCTGGCTCCTTCTGTCGGTGAAGGGCGATCCGGGTGCGCGGCCCGTTAGGCATAAAGAAAGGCCGTCCCATCCGGACGGCCCGCTCCCGTGCATGCTCCGATCAGCCGTCCTAGGACGACCACCAGACCAGGCACGAGAGGCTGCTCATGGTGACATGATAGTCGAGTTCGGGGAGATCGCTATCGCGTCCGGGCGGCATCTTCGCGCTTAGGACCACGCTCCGTCCACGCTCCAGGCGATGCTCAACGGCTCGGGCCACGCTCACGGACAGGGGTTGGACAGCCGATGGAACCGTCACGGGACGAGGGATCCGTGCCAGCCGGAGCCGGTGGCCACGTCAGCGCATGGGACGCGATCGCGTCCCGGCGCAACGTCCGGCAGTACGCGGACCGGCCGGTCTCGGCCGAGGACCTCGACGAGATCCTCGAGGCTGGCCGCCGGTCACCTTCGTCGAAGAACACCCAGCCCTGGGATTTCGTCGTGGTCACCGACCGCGAGCAGCTCGTCCGCCTCGCTGGCGTGTGGGTGGGTGGCGGGCACATCGCGAGCTCGGCCGCCACGATCGGGCTGGTCGTGTCGGACGAGGATGCGGCGCGGTCGCGCGTTCAGTTCGACCTCGGCCAGGCGGCGATGTCGATCATGATCGCGGCGGCCGGCCTGGGCATCGGCAGCTGCCACTCGGGAATCGGAGACGAGGAACTCGCCCGCGAGCTGCTCGGCTACCCGCAGGACCGGACCTGCGTGCTGCTGAT
Organism: Streptosporangiaceae bacterium; assembly: GCA_030043395.1. The sequence goes on along the minus strand of JASHXW010000521.1, from coordinate 3,401 downwards.
CTCGCTTGGTTACCCGGCCGGACGCCCGCTCGCGCCGATCCGCGTTCCCGACCGTCGGCCGTTCGCCGAAGTGGTGCACCGCAACCACTGGTGACAGTTGACATGTCCAGGGCATGTGATCAGGCGGCGCGGAGCTTGCATCCTGGTCCGCACCTGCGCGGCGTACCCGTCCAGCCGTGCTTGCGCAGTGCGGCGGCCACCTGCGAGGCCACCGCGCATGGCCGCTCGGTGACATCGGCCCAGCTATAACGCAAGGTGGTCACTCCGCGGCTGGCGAAGACGTTGTCCCGGCGTATGTCGTCCCAGCGTCTTTCGGCCGGATGCGCGGCCAGGCCATCGAGTTCCACGCCGACCCCGAAGTCCTCGTAGAGGTTGTCCTGGTAAGCCGATCTCGCCCCGAGCGCCTGCGGAGCCTGGCGGGTCGCAGCCGGCAGGCCATGGGCTCGCTCGACATCCCTCATGTACTTCAGCTCGAGATTGGAGTGAACCCCTTCGGCAACATCATCGAGCGCTCCGAGAATCGCCGATCGCCAGCGGAGCCTCGGCCGGGCCATGGCTGCCTCGCGGAGCTGGTCGGGCTTGACCCTCCGGCCGCCACAGGCAACCGAGAGCCAGCCGAACGCCTTATCGAAGCTCTCCGAGACGTCGGTGAGGTCGAGGATGGTCTCCGGCAGGCGGGTCCTGGGTGGAGCTTTCGCCGGATGGCGGGTCGCGTCCAACCGCGATGACCTGTGCAGCACGATCGCCGGGACGCCGCCACCGCGCTCCAGCTTGCTGATCCTCGCCCGCGCTTCTAGTGGGATGGTGACGTGAACGACGCCGGCCTGGATCGCGCCGATGTCCTCCAGCTCCGCCGCCGTGTAGTGGCTGAGGACGGCATCTGGCCCGCAGCGCAGGACGGCGGCCCAGAGAATGCTCTTCCTGGCCGTGCGGCCGCTGTAAGTGGCGTAGACCCCGCGATATAAGGGCTGCCAGGTGTGGCGGCGAAGACAAGCGTCGACGGCGGACAAGTCGTGCGGGCATTTGGCGATCTGCCAGCGCGCGATCACTCCGTCCTGAAAGCCAATCAGGTCCTCGAACTTCTTCGCTACTCGGCTAGTCACCCTCGCAGCTTGGCGCGAAGGCACCGAGCTTGGCTTCTCGCCCGACGTGCCTGTGGACAGCGGCTCGGCCCTGGCACTGGGCTGTGGATGGCGCGGAGAAACTGAGTGTGACGAGTGCTACTATCGCCCGCCCGGCCGCCCGGCCGCCCGGCCGCTCGTTCGGCCGCCCATCCGTTTGTTCGGCCGCCCATCCGCTCGTCCCCCGAGGGTGGCGGACGATTTTCAGTCGCTGGACGTTTTTCACGCGGTTGTCGCGTGAAAAACGTCCACTCACTGAGAAGTGTCCATGACCTTCGGGCCAGCGGAGGCGGGTGCGGCGCGCGGGTCGGGCGGGTGCGGCGCGCGGGTCAGGCCGCTGCCGCGGCGGGGGTGGTCTGGGGGTGGCCGATCGACAGGCCGGTGTCGGGGTCGAAGAACTGCAGGTTCGAGGTGTCGATGGCCAGGTCGATGGGGCTGCTGGGGGTGATCTTGCTGCGCGCGGCGACCCGGGCGGTCCACAGGGTCTTGCCGGCTTCGAGCGGGAGCGCGGCCTCGTCTTCGTCCGGGTCGGCGGCGGTGGCGTGGCCGAGCGCGGAGTGGCGGACCGGCGCGCTGTTGATGCGGAACAGGACGTGCATCTCGGTGCCGAGCGCCTCGGTCACGTCGGAGCTGGCCTGGATCCGGGGCCAGGTGGGGTCGGCGAGGCTGGCGTCCTCGAAGTCCGAGGGGCGGATGCCCAGGATGACGTCGCGGTCGAAGTAGCTGGCCAGGGCGGGCCGGGCGGCCAGCAGCGCTTCCGGCACGGGGATCTTGTAGTCGGCGAAGACGACCGCGGGCCCGGCGTCGCGGACCAGGCGCGCGGTGACGAAGTTCATCGCCGGGGAGCCCATGAACCCGGCCACGAACAAGTTGACCGGCGAGTTGAACAGCGTCTGCGGGCTGTCCGCCTGCTGGAGCTTGCCGTCGCGCATCACGCAGACGCGGTGGCCCAGCGTCATCGCCTCGACCTGGTCGTGGGTCACGTAGACCGTGGTCACGCCGAGCCGCTCGTGTAGCTGGGACAGCGAGGCGCGCATCGAGACCCGGAGCTTGGCGTCCAGGTTCGACAGCGGCTCGTCCATCAAGAACGCCTTCGGCTCGCGCACGATCGCGCGGCCCATCGCCACCCGCTGGCGTTGCCCGCCGGACAGCGCGGCCGGCTTGCGCTTGAGGTAGTCCTCCAGGCCAAGCAGCGTCGCGACCTCGGCGACCCGCCGCCTGATCTCCTCCCGCGGCGTCTTGCGCTGCTGCAACCCGAACGCCAGGTTCTGCTCCACGGTCATGTGCGGGTACAGCGCGTAGTTCTGGAAGACCATCGCGATGTCGCGGTCCTTCGGCGGCAGGTTGTTCACCACCCGCTCGCCGATCGTGATCGTGCCCGAGGTGATCTCCTCCAGCCCGGCGATCGACCGCAACGCCGTCGACTTACCGCACCCCGACGGCCCGACCAGCACCATGAACTCGCCGTCAGCGATGTCCAGGCTAAGGTCGTCGATCCCCTTGACGTTCCCCGGATAGACCTTGGTCACCTGGTCAAGGACGATCTGGCCCACTGGCGCTCACCTCATCTGTCAAGCCGAGTATCTCAGCCGCAGCGCGACTACTCGCGCGCGTGGCACCAAATGTAACCAGATATACGTGCGCGGGGGGATGCCAGACCGGTAGTCCCATCTCGACAACCACGGCATCGGGCCTGGCAGCGAGCATGCGCAGGACGATGTCCCGGGCAACGGGATAGCGATGGGCGTCACGAACGACAACCAGTAGCGGCCGTCCTGACGCGGCCGCCAGCGCGTCGTCGGTCGCAGTCGGCTGGGCGTCGCTGGTGCTGATCCGGAACACGGATGCCGGGTCGGCCCACGTGCTCAGGCCCCACGGAACGGTCCCGACGGCGATGTTGGACGGCGGGACGATCTCGACCAGGACCGGGTCGATCATCGGCCCAGGCGTGCCTTCGAGCCGGAGCGCGCGGCGGGCGGCGACCATGCCCACGGTGCCGTTGGGACTGGCAAGGAGGCTGGTGGTGTCCTGGCGGGCGGCGGTGGCCCAGGCGCGCAGCTCGGCTACCCGGGTGGCTGACTCCTCGAGCCTGGAGGCTGGAATCCGTCCTGAGGTGACAGCTTCGACGAGCGCGTCCCTGACGCGCAGGTACGTCAGCTCGTCCTGATCGCGGCCGAAGCACAGCAGGTCGGTCCCGGCCGCCACTGCCATGACTGCTGCCCCGGGTATGCCGTACGGGCCGCTGACCGCGCGCATCTCCAGCGCGTCGGACACGATCAC
>JASHXW010000520.1 GCA_030043395.1 Streptosporangiaceae bacterium | reverse complement strand
CGGTGCTTGGCCCGGCGTCGTACTTGGCTGCCGATCCGTGCCGGAGCACCTCGATCGAGCTCACCACCGGAGTGGGCGCGTAGGTGACCGGCACCGAGTTGCTCGGAGCCTTGCCCTTGATGTCGCCGTTGTTCAGGCTGCCCTCGGCCTGGACGGTCACCGGCACCTGCTGGTAGGTCGTGGTGGCCGCCTCGGCTGGCAGCACGACCTGGATGCTGGTACCGCTGTAGTAATTCACGCTGTAGTTCTCGGAATCGAGGTACTGGTAGGGGCCGACGTTGTACCAGTCCAGGTCCAGCTCGCCGAGGCCGACGCCGGTGATCGTCGCGATGCTCCCGCCAGCCTCGGAGGCCAGTCCTCCGGTCACCGAGATACCCGTGATCCTCGGAGTCGGGAAGTAGTCGAACTCCGTCGCGGCCGGAACCTCCTCTCCGGTGCCGCCAACGGCCGGGCCGGTGTACTCAGGCAGGATCGTGCTCTCGGCGCTTACTCCGTTACTGTTCCGGACTTGCACCTCGACCTGGCAGATGTCGGTCGCCGGGCTCAGCTTCGTCGCGCACTTGGTGACACCTGCGGCGTAGGCGGGAACGGTCACCTTCAACTCGCTGTCGTTGATGACGCTGACGTCACTTCCCGCCACGCCGCCGAAGGTCACCGACGGCGTTCCCGTCCCGGCCTGGAACCCCGAGCCGTAGACGGTCACGACCTGCCCGCCGGCCTTGTTGCCGCCCGGGATGCCCACGCCGACGACGGTAGGCAGCGCCTTCGGGCTCCCCGTCGTCGCGTAGTACGTCAGGCGCGTGGCCGGCCCGAGCTTGCTGCTCTGGCCGTCGGTGAGCGTCACCATCACGGCGTAGGTTCCGGTGCCGTTGCTGACGTCTCCGGCCCCCGCTTCACCGGCGGACGACGGCAGGTCCAGGGCGATCGTGCCAGGGCCCTGCACCGTGAAGTCGGAGCTCGGCAGGTTGACGCTGCCTACCTGGACGGCGGCGACGTCCGACGCGCCCTTCGCGGTCTCGAACCCTGACCCCGAGATGGTGGTCGTCCCTCCGGCCTGAGGCACGGCCTCCGGCGAGACGCTGGTCACGGCGACCGCTGTCGCGCTCGGGGAAGCGCACAGGTAATACGCAAGGCCCTTGCCGCCGCCGGGTGCGGTCACTCGTGGCGATCCCAGGCCAGAGGCCATGTCGTAGCCCTTGGTCGCCGGGAACAGCCCGCCCGCGTCGTCGAAGATGTCGTTGTTGCCCTTAGTGATGTCGTTGAAGGATGCGGCGTCCTCCGCCTTGTTGGCGCCGATCGCGTACAGCTTCGGCGGCACGAAGCCGAGCCCGCCGTTCGCCTCGCACGCGGGCGTCGACGCGATGTCCGTCAGCATGGACGCCCACAGGGGAGTCGACGACGAGGTGCCGCCGAACGTGGTCCATCCGCCGTACGGGCTCTCGTAGACGGTGATCGCCCCGGTGAACTCATCCGCTTGCGCGGTCACGTCGGGCACTTCCCGGCAGACTGCGGCGCCGCAGAAGTCGGTGCCCGCGACGGCCTCCGCGCGCTTCACGATCGCCGAATTGTCGAATCCAGGGACGTGACTTCCGGTCTGCCAGGACGGTGCCGGCCAGACCTGGGAGATGCCGCCACCGCCGGCGCCCCAGTTCGAGCCGTCGTTCCAGACCTGCTCGGCCGGCGGGAACGTCGGGTCGGTGATCGTCGTGCCGCCAACGGACAGGACGTATGGCTGGTCGCCTTCCACGTTCTGGGACAGGATCGGCGGCACCGGGGTGTTGCCGTGGATCGCGCAGCCGTCCGACCCGTCGTCGCCGGCCCAGTCGAGCACCGTCTGGCCCTGGATCGCGGCCTGCTCGAAGATGGTGTTCTCGAGCGGCTCGATACCGGGCGCGAATGCCTGGACGTCGGCCTCGCAGCCCGAGGCCCAGGACGAGGTGGCAACCTTAGCGGTGTCGTCCTGGACGATCGCGTTGAATTCGTCGACCAGGCCGTAATACGTGTTCGGTGCCTCGTACACCTCGATGTTGGCACCAGGCGCGACAGCCGAGACGTCATCGATGTCCAGCTCGGACTCGCCAGAGCCGTACCCGAGCGGCCCGCCTCCGTCGACCGGAACCACGGTGAGCCGCTTGAGCATCGCCGCGGCATTACTGGCGCCGAAGTAGCAGGTGTCGAAGACACGAATGTCATTTCGGTTGAACGGCTCCAGTTCGTACACCGCGATCGTCTGCCCAGTGCCGTCCGCATGAGAGTTGTAGAGACCGTCGAGGCCGTAGGAGTAGGCGATCTGCTGGTCGGTCAGCCCGCCGTAGCTGGCGGCGTCTGCGCGAGCCGCGGCACACGCCTTCGGCCCGTCGGCCGTCGCCGGGGCCTTGACAGTGGGCTCCGAGCCAGCGCCTCGCCGGCCTTGCAGCGGCTCAGCTACCGGCCGCGCGGTCGTGTTGAGCCCGAGCACGGTCTGCACGGCGGGGGCGATGCTCGCCGGGAGCGCCACCGCCCTCGTCGGCGCGAATGCCGTCGCGCCATCGGCCAGGCGGTAACGCTCAAGCCGGGTACCGAATGCCGCTTGCGCGGCGGCTGCCTTGGCGGAGAAGTTAATTAGCAGGCCGTTGCCAGAAACTCCGGTCACGCGAACGCCGTCGGCCCGCAGGTGGTTCTCCACGGCCGCGATCGTGGCTGGCCGGGGGCCGAAATGGCTGGCGAACTGCCCGGATGCCAGGTAGTGCTCATAGAGCGGCGAGCGTGGCGTGGTCACCTCGGATGCATACGCCGCCAGCGCCGCAGCGTCGCGCGGCTTGAGCGCGACGACTCCCTTGAGCACAGTCGCGCCTGGAACGCGGCCGATGGGGCGGGCGCCTGCAGGCGTGGCGGGACGGGCGAAGACCGTCGACCATGTCCCGAACCCTGACCGCGCGATGGCGGCGCCCCGTGCGGGCGCGGCGATCGCGGTCGCCATCATGGCGAAGACCAGTGCGGCCATCGCGATCACTGTCGCGGGTGCCAGACGGCGAAGTGCGGCGGGCGGCGAGGGACGGTGCATGGCGCGGACCTCCTAGCGGGCCCGCGCGGGAGCCACCTGGGCTTCCAGGTGAGCGCGGACTGTGGATCATCCAAGCACTTCCCCGCGAGTTACGAAAGTGGCGGCAATGGTCAAGGTGGCCATCGCCGGAACGGCACTGACCGGTCTGCTTGGAGTGCCGGTGACATACTGCCGCCATGGAGGCTGGCGATCTTGACGCTGACGATCTGGCTCGCCTGCGTGACCTTTGCGCTGACCTGACCGGGGAACTGGGCAACGGCCAGTTGCTTGCCCGGGCAGATGCGAGCCTCCCTGCTGACGTGCCTGACGTGGTGTTCGGCGTCGTCAGCGACGTCGGCCTGCTGGCCGACAGCGACCCCATGAGAAGGAACCCAGCCCGCTCGCTCCAGCAGCAGCAAGTGAGCGTGCCCGAGGACGCGGACGAGCTCTGGGACCGGATCTGGGAGATTGACGAGCCGACCGCCATCGAGTTGCTCGTCAGCCTGGAAGCCAGTACCGGGCTGGACCGGTCGCGCCGCGCTCGCCGGATACAGCGCTACCAGGGCGACCCTGCCGACACCTTCGCGGAAGTGGCGCGCCTGATCGGACCGGGCGCACGCTGGTGGACGAACACCGACCTGACGACGTGGAATCCCGTCACCCAGCACACCTTCGACGCCGTGATTGTCGGCGCAGGCAATGGCCTCGTCGTGACGTTGGTCGCCTTCGAGGGCGGCTAGTCCGCCCAGCCAGCGCGGAGCTCGACCTCGCCGAGCGGATGCTAGGCCGGCTCGGAGCTGAACTTCCAGTGGTCAGCGGCTGAGCTGGTGCACTTGGCCAGCTCGACCTTCCCGGAGACGTCGGCGATGCACCTGGCGTACTGGATCCAGGCGATCGTGCCGTTCGGATTGATCTCCCACTGCTCCCGGTCATTGCCGTTGCAGTTCGCGAACGTGATCGCAGCACCGGGCTTACCGCTCTGCGTTTGCAGGCAGAGCTTCCCGATCACGAAGAACGCGCCGTCGAAGGCTAGCTTCTCGGCAGTGCCGGCGCTGCATGGCGCGAGTCCGGCTCGCGTGCCGGGCGTGGTGCTGTCGCCTTGGTCCTGAAGGCACTTGCCGGACTTGGCGTTCTTGTACCGCCCGTAAGTCGTGGTAGTGGTCGCGCCGCCAAAGCAGTGGTTGGTCTTGGAGTTGAACAGCGGCTCCTTGCTGACTGGCATGTTCGATGGCGGATGGACGATGAACGGCGTCAGCAACGGCTTGCCATCAGGCAGGCCCTGGGTCAGCGCGTCCTCGCAGTTGATGACGTCGAACTCGTTACCGCCCTTGCCGCCGATCCAGATGTCGACGTGGTGCAGGCGCGGTCCGCCGTCCGGTCCCTTGCCTGACCAGTCCTGGTCGCATTCCTGGCAGTCGTCGCCCATCCTGACGTACTTCTCGATCGTCGGGTAATACAAGATCGTGCCGACGGCGAACTCGTGCTTGTCGCTGGCGAACGTGATCGGATGCTGGTAAGTCCCGCTGCCGCCGGCGCAGCCGGAGTACGCCGTCGCACATCCTGGCGGGGTGTTGTCGTACCAGCCGTAGTAGGTCGCGTAAACGTCGACGGCCTTCGGCGCCTTGGCCGCAGCCGCGCTCGGATGGGTGGCTGCCTGGCTGGCACCGCTCGGGCCGGCGGTTGCCACGAGGCCGACTGCCGCTAGGGCCACGGCGCCCGCAGTGATCCAGATGCGCGCAAAGGATTTCATCGGTGAGACCTCCGAAGCTGGGACACGGCAGCGAACGGCAGCCCGAGAGCTAGTTAGGAAAGTTACCTAATTAGCAGCCTTTCGGCAAGAGGTGGACAGCTGGCGCGAACCTAGCCGCCTTACCGGAGGGTTGCAGGCTCGTGGGCACGACGCGACACTAAAGCGTGGCCCGCTGGAAGCGGGCCCAGCAGGGAACCTCAGCGTGGAGGTGGGCGTCAGATCAGCGGTCGGCTGTACGGCTACTTACTGAAGAGGCTGGCGGTGGCCGTCAGCGAGGTTCGCGCATGCGAAATGCGGCTGAATCGGCGCCTGGTAACAGAGGGCCACTCGTGATGGTGCTCGACGACCTCTTGTCCTGCGTCGCTCGGGCACCCAATGCAATCGCCGTCCAGGACGGTGAGGTGCAGCTGACCTACCTGGATCTGGTGAGTTACGCCTCTGATCTCGCGGCCAGGCTCACGCGCCGGGGAATCGGGCGAGACGACGTCGTTGCCGTCTATGCCGGCCGATCGGCCGAACTCGTAGTCGCCGAGCTGTCCGTGCTGCTCGCCGGCGCGGCATACCTGCCGCTCGATCCCGCTCACCCGGCTACCCGGATCAGCGAGCTGCTGGCGCTGTCCGGCGCGGCTGCCGTGATCAGCACAGCGCAGGCGCGGTCAGACGACGCGCTACGCGGTCGCGATCTTGAAGTCGTCGACCTGACGGAAGTACCCCCGGAGCTGCTGGCGGCGTGGCCCCTTCTGGACGAGTCCACGCTGGCCTACGTGATCTTCACGTCCGGCTCGACGGGCCGGCCCAAGGGCGTCGCGGTGAGCCACGGGAACCTTGCCAGCCTGATCCGCTGGCGCCAGCGCGCATTTCCCCTGGACCCGCGCGACCGGGCGATGCTGATGAGCAGCCCCGGATTCGACGCGTCGGTCTGGGACACGTGGCCCATCCTGGCCGTCGGCGGCACGCTGGTGATACCGCCAGCGCACGTGCGCGCCTCGGCGCCGGCCATCGTTTCGTGGCTTGCCGATGAGCGGATCACCTCGACGCTCCTGCCGACGGCGCTGGCCGAGGCAGTGCTGGATGAGCCGTGGCCGTCCTTCGCCGTGCTCAGGGTGATGCACACTGGCGGCTCGGCCCTGATGCGCGGCGTGCCATCAGGCCTGCCCTTCACGCTGGTCAACCTGTACGGGCCGACCGAATGCACGGTCGCCGTCACCAGCACCGCGGTCCAGCCTGATGGCCCGGTGCCGCCCCCGATCGGGTTTCCCGTCGACGGCGTGCGGTGCTACGTGCTCGACGGCTTCGACCCGGTGCCGGACGGCGAGCCCGGTGAGATGTGCCTGGCCGGCGCCTGCGTGGCGCGCGGCTACCTGGGTGACCCAGCGACGACTTCGAAGTCCTTCGTGCCGGACATCACGGTTCCCGGGGAACGGATGTACCGGACCGGGGACAAGGTCAGGCGCCGGGCCGACGGCTCCTTCGAGTACCTCGGCCGGTTCGACGATCAGGTCAAGATCCGCGGGTTCCGGATAGAGCCGGGCGAGGTGGCCGCTGTCTTGCGGCAGCACCCGGCGGTCAGGGAGTCCTTCGTGGCCGCCGAGCGAGCGGGTTCCGCCGACCCGCGCCTGATCGGTTACGTGGCCGCCGACGCCACGCCCGCTGAGCTGCTCGACTTCGCCGCGTCGCGGCTGCCCTACTACATGGTCCCCGCCGCGATCGTCGTCCTGCCAGCGCTGCCAGTCACGCCAAGCGGAAAGGTGGACCGGTCCGCGTTGCCCGCTCCGGACCGGGCCGCCGCCGGCCTCGCCGAGTCGGCTGTCACGCCGCCGCGGACGCAGACTGAGCGTGCGCTGGCCGGGATCGTGGCGGAGCTGCTGGGCTGCGTGCAGGTTGGCACGGCGGATGACTTCTTCGCCCTAGGCGGCAACTCGCTGCTCGCCGGCAGGCTGGCGGCGCAGGCCACCGATCAGCTAGCCGTCACGCTGAGCCTGGCTGACGTGTACCGGGTCCCGACGGTGTCGGCGATCGCCGCCCTGATTGACGAGCGCGCGGGGCAAGGTGACGCAGTTCAGGGCGTGAAACCGGGCTCCCCGCCGCCGATGCCGTCCAGGCTGCCGGCCCGCCAGGCGCCTGCGGGCCGGCCGGTCCCGCTGTCGCTGCAGCAGCAGCGGGTGTGGTTCTTCGAGCAGCTCGCGCCGGGCAACCTGGCCTACACGACCCAGGCCACGGTGTCACTGCACGGCGAAGTGGACACGGTGGCGTTGCGGGCGGCGCTCGATGAGATCGTCCGCAGGCACGAGGCCTTGCGCACGGCATTCCGCACCGTCGACGGGGTTGCGATGCAGCAGCTAGTCGGCGACGTGACGGCGCCGCTGCAGGTGCTCGACGTCCCTGCCGCCCAGGCCGAGGAGGTT
>JASHXW010000519.1 GCA_030043395.1 Streptosporangiaceae bacterium | reverse complement strand
AACGGGAGTGCCCGGACGCCGAGTTGCTGATCGAGCGCTTCGTCGAGCCGGCGCTGGTCCGCCGGGCACTGGCAGCCGGGCTAGCGACCATCGCGTTCGAAGATCAGCACCTGTCCGTCCGCCAGCACGCGGACCTGGCCGCGATCCGCGGCGAAGCTGGCGCGACGCTGCCCGACCTTGTCCCGCTCGGCGATGTGATCGACGAACTGCGGGAGGTCAAGGACGAGGCCGAGATCGAATTGCTCGCCAGGGCCTGCGCGATCACCGGCGACGCGTTCTCGGCCGTGCTCGGCTGGTTGCGGCCGGGCGTGAGCGAGCGCGAGTACGCCATCGCGCTGGAGCGCACGATGATCGACCTGGGAGCGGAGACGGTCGCCTTCGACACGATCGTGGCTTCCGGGCCGAACGGGGCCATCCCGCACCATGTTCCGGGCGGCAGGCAGTTCGCGTCCGGCGATCTGGTAACCATCGATTGCGGCGCCAGGTTCGGCGGCTATCACGCGGACATGACCAGGACAGTGGCGATTGGCGAGCCGTCCGGCTGGCAGCGCGACATCTACCAGGTCGTGGCGCAGGCCCAGGCCGCGGGAATCGCGGCAGCGATGCCCGGCGCCGACGTCGCGGCCGTCGACGCCGCTGCCCGGGACCTGATCGCGGGGTCCGGGCACGGAGAGCACTTCTCGCATGGCCTCGGCCACGGCGTCGGCCTGGAAGTCCACGAGGCACCGACTATCGGGTACGGCCGAACCGGTACACTACGTGACCGGGTACCAATCACCATCGAGCCTGGCATCTATCTGCCCGGCCAGGGCGGCGTCCGGATCGAGGACACGCTCGTGGTCCGGTCAGACGCCGGGTCGGCGGGATCGGCTCAGTCGCTCACCACCATCACCAGGGAACTGCTCGTCCTGTAGGCGCTCGTCCGCACCAGACGGGCCGGCACGGACGCTGCGGTTCCGACGCATGCAGGAGAAGGCAGCCACCGTGGCCACCACGAACGACCTCAAGAACGGGATGACCCTCAGCATCGACGGCCAGCTCTGGAACGTCGTGGAGTTCCAGCACGTCAAGCCGGGCAAGGGCGGCGCGTTCGTGCGGACCAAGCTGAAGAACGTGCTCAGCGGCAAGGTCATCGACCGCACGTTCAACGCCGGCGTCAAGGTCGATGTCGCCAGCGTCGACAAGCGGGAGATGCAGTACCTGTACCGCGAGGGCGACGATTTCGTCTTCATGGACACCCAGGACTACGACCAGCCGCGCATCCCTGCCGCGACCGTCGGCGACAACGCCGGCTACCTGCTCGAGGAGCAGATGGTGACCGTCGCCTTCAACGAGGGCGCGGCCCTGTACGTCGAGCTTCCGCCGGCCGTCGAGCTCACGGTCAGCCAGACCGACCCCGGCCTGCAGGGAGACCGGTCCACAGGCGGCACCAAGCCGGCCACGCTGGAGACCGGCGCGCAGATCCAGGTCCCGCTCTTCATCACCACAGGCGAGAAGATCCGCGTCGACACGCGCACCGGCGAATACCTCGGCCGGGCCTGACCGCGCGGCTCCGTGGCAGCGCGCAGCAAGGCACGTAAGCGGGCACTCGACATCCTGTTCGAGGCCGAGATGCGGGGCGAGTCTCCCTTGAGCGTCCTGGAGGCCAGGACGATTCAAGCCGATCCGCCGGTCACGCCGTATGCCATCGAGCTGGTCCAGGGCGTGCAGGCGCACCGGGAGCGGATCGACGAGCTTCTCTCCGAGCACAGCCACGGCTGGACCCTGGACAGGATGCCCGCGGTAGACCGGAACATCTTGCGGATCGGCGCTTACGAGCTCTTGTGGGGCGCTGGCGTCCCCGAGGCCGTCGCGATCAGCGAGGCGGTGCTGCTGGCGACCGACCTGTCCACGGACGCCTCGCCGGCGTTCGTCAACGGGCTCCTGGCGAGCCTGCTCGAGCACAAGCCGACGCTGCCCGGCGACGAGTCGCGCGAGCAAGGCTGACTGTCGGCGCCCACCGGTAGAGTCGGCTTCCAGGACGGCTTAAGCAGGACGGTCTGGAAGAAACAGTGAATCAGGCAGGCACGCCAGATGACTCCGGGTGCCACATCCTGCACGTCGACATGGACGCGTTCTACGCGAGCGTCGAGATCAGGGACCGTCCCGAACTCGCCCGCCAGCCGGTGATCGTCGGCCACACTGGCGGCCGCGGAGTGGTCCTGTCGGCCAACTACCTCGCGCGCGGTTTCGGCGTTCGCTCGGCGATGCCAGTCGGCCGCGCGCAGCGAATGTGCCCGCATGCCGTCTTCATCGCGCCACGTCACGGTCTGTACGGTGCGGTTTCCAAGGAGGTCATGGCGATCTTCAAGGCCGTGACCCCTGATGTCGAGCCGCTGTCGCTGGATGAGGCGTTCCTCGACATCTCCGGTGCCACGAGGCGGCTCGGGTCGCCGGCGCGGATAGGTGCGCTGATCCGCCGTCAGGTCAGCGACGAGCTCGGCATCACGTGCTCGGTCGGCATCGCCTCGACGAAGTTCGTCGCGAAGCTCGCCTCCGTGCACTGCAAGCCGGATGGCCTGCTCGTGATCCCGGCTGACCGCGTTCTTGAGTTCCTGCATCCCCTGCCCGTGTCGGCGCTCTGGGGAGTGGGCGAGCGCACCGGCCAGGTACTGGCCAGGCTTGGCCTGCGGACTGTCGGTGACCTGGCCAGCACGCCGCTCGCCACGCTGGAGCACGAGCTCGGCCAGGCCACGGCGGCGCATCTGGAGTCGCTTGCGTGGGGACGCGATGCTCGCCGGGTCGTCACGGGCGTGCAGGAGAAGAGCGTCGGCGCCGAGGAGACTTTCGGCGCAGATATCGGCGATGCCGCACAGATCAGGCGCGAACTGCTGAGGCTGGCCGGTCGCACGGCGCGCAGCTTGCGGTCCTCCGGTTATGCGGCCAGGACCATCTCGGTCAAGCTCAGGCGGGCGGACTTCAAGACGATTACCCGTGCTCGCACGTTGCCGGAACCGACGGATGTCGCGCAGAAGATCTACGCGACGGCGTGTGACCTGTACGCCGCGTCCGGATTCGAGGGCATTCCGCTGCGCCTGGTCGGCGTGCGTGCGACCGGGCTGAGGCCGGCCGAAGGCGCTGGCACGCAGCTCGCTCTCGGCGAGCGCCCGGATGCCTGGCGCGAGGCTGAGGCGACGATGGACAGGATCTCGCGGCGCTTCGGGACCAGTGCCGTAAGGCCAGGTTCGCTGATCGCGCACGGAAGGGAGGTCACTGACAGTGACGAACATGACCGACAGTAGCCGCAGACAGCCACTATGACGTCCTGATAATGCCGGAACTGCTGGTTCCGTGGCCTTGCGCCCCACCCTGCGCGGCCGTCCCCTTCCACAGACCGCGCTGGCACTCGTATTCTGGGGGATAGCCAGGCCGCGGCGCGAAGGCGCGGCGTCCGGCGAGTGCGAGCTACTGGGGAGGCACCGTGCCGCTCTCTGAGCACGAGCAGCGCCAGCTCGAGCAGATCGAGCAAGCGCTCTATGCCGAGCACCCGCGGTTTGCCCGGGCAGTGCGCTCGGCTGACCCGCAAGTGCACTACAAGCGCCGGGTGATCTACGCGGCGATCGTGTTCTTCGTGGGCGTGGCCATGCTGCCGCTCGGGGTCTCCACTGCGCTCCTCTTCATCAGCCTCGTCGGCTTCGTCATCATGCTGGCCTCGTGCTACTGGGCAGCGCTCAGCTACCGCAGGATGACGGGAATCGCCACAGGGCGGCTGCCGGTCAAGGAGCGCCGGGCCGATCGCCGGGAGAGGCGCGCAGGCAAGCGCTCCGCTGGCGGGCTCGGCGAGCGGCTCGAAGAGCGCTGGCGCAGGCGCCAAGAAGGTCCGAACTAGGTCAGGCGCAGGCGCGCGAACAAGGTCCGAACTAGCTCAGGCGCTTTCGGCAGCCGCTGGTACCCATCCGGTTACCTGACCCAGGCGGTGCCTGACCGCCGCGCTGATCGGCCGCAGTGTCGAGGGTGGCAGCAGCTTGGCGTTCACGCGCGTCATGCGGGTTGAGCTGTGGGCAAGCGCGCGGCGGACTACGACGACATCCGCGCGGATCGCCCCGGCCGGCTGGGGAACCGGCGCGTAGCGCGAGCGCTCGACGACGGTAGCGATCCGGCGTGCCGCCTGCAACGCCGCATCGTCGCCATCGATCACCGACGAGACCCGGCGAGCCAGCGCCCTGGGCGACTCGCTTGGCCGGCTGCGCATGCCGTAGTCCTCCAGGTCAGCGCACAACTCCTGCCAAGCGGCGCGCGCGGCCGAGACATCGTCGCGTCCCGAACGCCAGCGCCGCCGGCGGGTCAGCAGGCGCAGCGTCCCTGGTGCCGCCGCTGCCACGACGAGGACGGCAAGCACGGCCCACCAGATGGGCGCGTCGCTGCCGGATCCTTGGGACGTGGGCACCGTGCCCGTTCCCGTGCCCAGCCCCGGAGCGATCTTATGGATCGGAAGCTTCGGGGCCGCCGACGCCGTCGAGGATCCGCCCGGCGAAGTGTTGCTGGAGGAACCGCCGCCCTTCGACACGCGGCCGCCGGAGCCGGCCGGCGTGGCGTAGCTGGGCTGCACGGCAGTCGCCTGTCCGCCCGTTCCGCCTGGCGTCGGCTCGAACCGCACCCATCCAACGGAGGTGAAGTACAGCTCAGGCCAGGCGTGCGCGTCATTGGTCGTCACCACCCAGGTTCCGTTCTGGCGCCTGGTGCCCGCCGTGTAGCCGACGGCGACTCTGGACGGTATGCCGACCAGCCGGGCCAGCACGGCCATGGCGAAAGCGAACTGCTGGCAGTAACCCTGCGGGCTCTTGGTCAGGAACTTCAGCAGCCCGGCCGCGGAGTTGGGGAGGTCGTCGGGGTGCAGGCTGTAGGTGAAACGGCCCGAGTGGAACCACTCCTCCAGCGCGACAGCCTTGGCGTAGGACGTGTTGGCGCCTCGGGTCACGTGGTCGGCGATTCGCGTCAGTTCTGGCGTGACCGAGGAGCTGAAGCCGAGGTAGTGGCTGGCGATCGCGTTGGGTATCACCTGTTCGGCCGACAGGTCGCCAGCAGTCGGGTCGGGCTCGTCGTTGGTCACCGTATAGCTCTGGCCCGCGTGATCTGAGTCTTCGGAGAAGATCATCAGCGTGCCGTCCGCCTCGCGCCAGCTGCCTGGCGCGGTGATCCTAGTAGGCCAGTACGGGACGGGCAGGAAGAAGATCGGGAACTCATAGCCCGCCGTGACCTGGCCAAGCGTGATGTGCGAGGTCACGATCGTCTGCGGCACGGCAGCGGTGAGTCCCGTGGGGAACTGCATATGGGAGCCGACAGCCGTCGTCCGGTTCGGCTCGACCAGGTTCCAGTCGCCCAGCGACTTGTCGTAGTTGAGCACGTAGACCTGCAGGTAATTGCCGGGGTCGTCGGCGGAGGACCGGTAGGTCAGCACTTCGTGCGGCGAGGTCAGGGTCAGCAGATTGTGGAGCTGGTCGACGGGGTCGGGCAGGCCGACCGGTATGTTCGTGCCAACTCCCGTTCCGTGGCTGAACAGCCGGGCTGGATTCAGCGTCGGCAGGATCAGCGGCGCGACGATGGCAAGGCCGACGGCCGCAAAGCCGATCTTGCGCCCGGTAGCGGTCAGCGTCCCCATGTCCGCCCCGCCGAGCCGGTCATCCTCGCCCGAGTTGTGCCAGACCGTGACAACCCGGCCCCATCCGCGCAGGCGGTTCCGGCCATCGGAGGAGAGCAGGGCCAGGTAGCCGATCGCCGCGAGCAGGAACGTGAACGCCTCGCCGACCCCGCCCACGTGCGCGGTCGTGGTGATAGGCGCCATGAACACCACAAGCAGGGGCAGGCCAGCGATCGCTGGCTTGCGCAGCCGGACGGCCAGGAGGTCAACGACGATGGCAGCGAGCCCGATGCCGGCCATGGCCAGCAGCTGGATGCTGTGATAGTTGCCGTTAGCCGGAGGCTGGTACTTGGTCAGCGCGATGCCCGCGCTGGCCAGGTGCACGAGGTGGCGCAGCGACGACAGCGTCGGTATCAGCAGGCCAAGTGACCATCTGCCGGCGAGCTGGGCGTTCACGTACAGCAGCAGGGCGGACAGGTAAGTGACCAGGCCGGCGACAGCGCGCAGCGGGCGCAGCCCGAACGCGCTGGTCGCGCAGCAGACCACGATTGCCGCTCCGAGAAGCTTCCAGTACAGCGAGTGAGCGGCGATCATCGGCACGACGGCCACGCCGCCAAGGACAGTCGCGCCAATCGCGGCGTGAATCGGGCTGAGCCTGGTGACTGTTCCGGCTAGCGCGACGATCAGGACGCCGATGGCGGACGCTACGTACCACTCGGCGCCGTGGATCAGGGAGAACTCGGCCGTGGCGGCGAGCATGGTCGCGACGGCAGCTGCGCCGGTCAGCCTGTAGTTCATCTCGCGGCCACTCCTGGGTCGGGCCCGCTCACAGGCACCATCAGGTCGCCGGTCCTGGGCAGGCGCTGCCAGGCGACGGCGATCGGGGTAGCGGCATCGACGGTAACGACCCGCCAGCCTGCCGCGCGCAGGATCGCCTCCGCGGCAGCGGTTTCCGCGTGACCTTGGCCGGCCTGGCCGGGCAGCTCGCCGGACGGGAGATTGCTGGCCTGGCCCAGGCCGTCCGTGCCTCGCTTGCCATTTGCCTCAGTCCGGCCGTCCGTCTGGCCCCGGCTGCTCGTGTGGCCGTTCGAGCTGTGGCCATTCGAGTCGTCGCGCCCGTTGAGGGCGCCGCTCGCCACCGCCGTGTCCGCGGCTTGCTGCGCGCCGGTGGCGTGCCCGTTATGCCCGCTGCGTTCCGGCTGCGCAGCCCATGTCGACACGGCGAGCAGGAAGGCGATTCCCTGGTGTCCGTGCCGCCGCGCTGCCGCGATCTCCCTGGCCGCGTCGGCGGATAGCCGGCCGGCGATCAGGACAAGCAATCCGCCATCGATGGTGGTGAGGGCGGCCGTGGTCCTGGCGAAGTCGTGATTACGCGACGTGGTGACCACCGACAGCGCGTCCAGCAGCACGTCCTCGAACATCGCGGCCCCGGCGATCGGGCCGGCGTCAGTCAGCAGGTGGCCGTCGAGCCCGGACCTGGCCAGGTGGACGCCGATCGACGCGGCGGCGGCGACTGCGTATTCGAATGAGGAACTCGGGCCGCTGCCGGCGTGCGCGCTGCGCCTGGAATCCAGGATCAGCACGGCCCGATCCTGCCAGCGCTGCTCCTCGCGGCGCACCATCAGCTCCCCGTACCTGGCAGTTGACCGCCAGTGCACCCGGCGGAGCTCGTCGCCGTCGCGGTAGGCGCGGGGGATGACGTCGTCGTCTCCAGCGGCCGCGGTCATCCTGGTTCTGCCCTCGCCGTCGCTGGACCAGCTGCCGTTGGTCGAGACGCTCGGCAGTGGCGTGACTTTCGGCGTGACGGTCAGCGTGTTCTGGGTGGCGAACATGGCGGTCAGCTCGACCAGGCCGAAGACGTCGGCGATCCTGACTCGCAGCGGCCCCACGTTGAACTTGCCCCGCAGGTCGGAGCGGAGCTGGTAGCTGACCTCCCGCGAGCCGCCTCGCTCGATGCCGTTCAGCACGTACCGGGGTCGCGCTCCGAGGGAGTAGGGGATGGTGTCCTCGGCCAGGAGCAGGCCGGTGGCCAGACGGCTGACGTTCTGCAGCCGCACCATCACCCTGGCCGACTGGCCCGGGCCCACTCGAGAGGGGATGATCTGGCGCTCGCAGCGCAGCTGGTAGCGAGTTCGCCGGGCGGTGGCCGCCGAGAACAGCGGGAGGCAGAAGAGCAGGACGCCCACGCTGATCATGGCATCGCTGCCAAGCGCCCACCCGGCCAGGATGCCGACTAGCCCGGCGGCGAGGAAGGACGTCCCGCGGAGGGTGAACCAGTCGAGAACCGACCGCATAGTCGCCTCCTTCCGGCTCGCTGTCACTGTACGTCGTCTGGATGTCGGCGGTCACCGACGTGTTGCCGGCCTTCGCCGGCCTGCGCATGCCGGGGGAGTTGTTTGCCCTACTTGCCGGGGATCGCGACGCGCTGGACGATCTTCGCGAGTACCGCCTCGGGCGACTCACGGCCGACCACGGCCTCGGCCGTCGGCAGCAGGCGGTGTGCCAGGACCGGGCCTGCCAGTGCCTGCACGTCGTCGGGGATCACGAAGTTCCGGTCCTCAAGCGCTGCGTAGGCCCGGCTGGCCCGCAGCAGTTGCAGCGCGGCCCTTGGCGAGGCCCCGAGCCGCAGGGCGTTGGCGCTCCGGGTGGCGCCGACGATGTCGATGATGTACTGCCGGACCTGCTCGGCAACGTGCACTTCGTGCACCGCGGCGATCAGGGCCCGGACATCGCTCGCGTGCGCGGCCGGCTTGAGATCGTCAAGTGGTGAGCTCGAGCCGTGCGAGTCGAGCATCGACAGCTCATCCGGTGCTGTGGGGTAGCCGATCGAGATCTTGGCAGTGAACCTGTCCCGCTGAGCCTCAGGCAGCGGATAGGTTCCCTCCATCTCGATCGGGTTCTGGGTGGCGATGACCATGAACGGCGACTCAAGCGGATATGTGACGCCGTCGACGGTGACCTGGCGCTCCTCCATGCTCTCTAGCAAGGCAGACTGCGTCTTCGGCGATGCCCTGTTGATCTCGTCGCCGAGGACCAGGTTGGCGAAGATGGGACCTGGCTTGAACTCGAACTCGCGCAATTCCTGGTTGAACGCACTGACGCCGGTGATGTCGCTCGGCAGCAGGTCGGGAGTGAACTGAACCCGGCGGACCGAGCAGTCGATCGACCGGGCCAGCGCCTTGGCCAGCAAGGTCTTGCCCACTCCCGGGACATCCTCGATCAGTGCATGCCCTTCGGCAAGCAGGACCGTCAGGGCCAGCCTGACGGATTGCGGCTTGCCGACGACGACCGAATTGATCGCCTCGCTGATCCTGTGGGCTACTGGAATGAGCTCATCAAGCGTGTGCTCGGCCTGCCCGGCTTCAGCTGACACCCGTCCTCCTTGCCCCGGACCCCTCGTCGCGGGGTGATGTTCCATTGCGGGAGTGTCGCCCGCGCCGGCCATTTCCGCTGCCAGCCTCGACAGTACGTGCGCACACGCGTCGATGCGACAACGGATTGGGAATCACTGCATAACAAGCATTCCCATAGCGCGGCATCACTAGCCCACTCGACATTCTGCCGGTCGTCATCTCGATCCCACACCCCGCTCCCAGGGAGCTGCTGCGCGCGCAGGGCAGTCCCCCGCCATTGACGGTGGGGCAATGTGGAGTACAGTGGTGCGCGGT
This sequence comes from Streptosporangiaceae bacterium, assembly GCA_030043395.1. Next base: position 1,107 of record JASHXW010000519.1, on the reverse strand, counting down.
GGGGAGATCTGTAGCCCCGCGGCGTGCATTGGTGGGGGACAGTGGAGGTGAGGTGAGTGTTTCTCGGCACTCACACGCCTCGGCTGGACGAAAAGGGGCGGCTGTTCCTCCCGGCGAAGTATCGCGACGAGCTTGCGGAGGGACTGGTGCTGACCAAGGGCCAGGAACGCTGCCTGTACGTATTCCCGCAGGCGGAGTTCGTGCGCATCACCGAGGCACTGCGCACGGCACCGGTGACGGCCAAGGCTGTCCGCGATTACAGCCGCGTGTTCTTCGCTAGCGCGTCCGACGAGGTTCCCGACAAGCAAGGCCGGGTGACGATTCCTCCGGCGCTGCGGGATTATGCGGCGCTGCAGCGCGACTGCGCCGTGATCGGCGCGAATACCCGGCTGGAGATCTGGGACGCAGCTGCCTGGGATGCCTACCTAGAACAGCAGGAAGACGCTTTCTCCGATGCATCGCAGGAGGTGCTGCCAGGAATTCTGTGAGCGGTTCCGGACAACGGAGCCCAGTGCCCGGCGAGGTCTCCACCCGCGCGGACGGATTCCCCGGCTGACGTCTCTTCCCCGGCGCCAGGCGGAACCTGGATCGTCCGGCAGGCGCGGATGGCGACCTGGCCGGGCACGGCGATCAGGGGCAGGCAGAACCAGGGAAACGTCTTGGCCAAATGGGGAAGAGCAAGCGGGCATAAGAAAACGGTCATGAGCGAACGGCATGGCGAGCGGCATGCGGAAGTGGCCATGAGCAATGGCCCGGGATAGGACTAGCGCGCGCGTTACCGGCAGGAGGGGTCGGCATGAGCGAGACGGCAGCGCGGCACGTGCCGGTGATGCTCGATCGTGTCCGCGTTCTGCTCGCGCCCGCTCTCGAGGCAGACGGCGCCGTCCTGGTCGACGCCACCCTGGGCCGGGCCGGTCACGCCAGGGCCCTGCTCGGCGATCATCCGGGCCTCACTGTCATCGGGATCGACGCCGATCAGGACGCCATCGACGAGTCGCGAGGGCTTCTTGCCGCCGAGCTCGGCCGGGTCAGGCTGGTGCACGCCGTCTACGACCAGATACCGCAGATCCTGACTGAGCTCGGCGAGCCGAGCGTGCAGGGCGTGCT
>JASHXW010000518.1 GCA_030043395.1 Streptosporangiaceae bacterium | reverse complement strand
GAAGACTATCTCGACCTGCTGGCAGACCTGGGCAAGGCCGACGCGGACGCAGCGCGCGGCATCGGCGCCGGGAGTGGCAGCGAGCTGGAAGCCAGGCTTCGGCTGATGGACCAGGCGGGCGTCGAGATACAGGTGCTGTCTGCCTGTCCGCAGGTGCCGTACAGCAATGACAGGGAGAAGGCGACCGCGGCGGCCCGGTTTGTCAACGACCAGTACGCCCAGTTGGTCCGGAGTCATCCAGATCGGTTCCGCGCCTTCGCCGCGCTGCCGATGCCGCATGTTGACGAGGCGATCGGTGAGATGCGACGAGCTCTGCACGACCTGGGCATGGCTGGCGTGGCCTTGAACACCACCATTCTGGGGCGAGCGCTCGTCGAGCAGGAATTCGAGCCGATCCTTGCCGAGCTGGGGAATGGAAGCACTGTGCTCTATTTGCACCCGGCGGGCAACAGCGCGTGCACGCCGCTGATCCGCGACCATCATCTGACCTGGATGGTTGGCGCACCGGTTGAGGACACGATCTCGATCATGCAGCTGATCACGCACGGCATCCCGGCTCGCTACCCGAACATGAAGATCATCAACTCACACCTCGGCGGGGCGCTTCCGATGCTGCTTCAGCGAGCCGATGACCAGTATCGCTGGGAGGCACCGGAGACACCTGAGACGCCCTCCGTGGCCGCGCGACGAATGTGGTACGACACCGTCGGGCACGGGCACGTGCCCGCTCTGCGCTGCGCGATCGATTCATTCGGCGCGGAACGGCTCCTGCTTGGAACCGACTTCCCCTACGAGAACGGCGAGACTTTCGTCCGTGCGGTCGACTTCATCAACGACCACCAGATCGACCCAGCCGACGCCCGGGCCATCCTCGACCAGAACGCCAACGATCTGCTCCGCATCGGATAACTGGGCGAGAGGTCCGACCCGCACATGACGGCTGCGGCTGAAGCCGCGCGGCTTGCGGTGCGGGAATTGATATCTGAGCCTGGTGAAGTCACATCATGCTGGCGCGTACTCCGGAGACTGGGATCTCGGTGCGCTGAACCAGGAACTGCCGGCTGAGGGCCACTTCGCTCTCAGGTAAAGGCTTCGATGTGGTCCTGAGCCTGGCAGTGACCAGGTCATCAGCCGCTGAACGACATGCTCACAGATCCTGGATGTGGCGCGATTGAACGGACGGCCTGGCAACTCGTGCTCTACGATCTCGAAACACGACGTCCGACTTGACGCGAGTTGCCGGTGATATGCATAGGCGGTGCCGTTGCCGGATATCTGGTTCAGCACCGGATCACACGCCAGGGAAGGTGGAGACATCATGAGCGACCAATCGGAGCAGGCACCCGCGACCCAGCCAGCAGCAGGCGGCGAGGCACGCTCGGCTGCGCGAAAGTACGGGCGCCGGGCACTCATGCTGGGGGCGGCCACGACCGGCGCTGGCCTAGCCGCCACGCTGGCGGGCGGCGGGGCGGCGGAAGCCGCGCCGGATAGCTCGTCAGCGGTGCAGCTCGGCAAGAGCAACTCCTCGAGTGCCACAACGCAGATCCTCACCAAGGGCGGAGACGGACTGAAGGCCCAGACGTCCGCAGCCAATCACGCTGGCATCAACGGCGTCGACGTGAGCTCGTCAACTGGCGGTCACGGCGTCTACGGCGTGTCCTCGCATGGCACCGGGATCCTGGGAATTGGCGACAACGGGAACGGCGTCGTCGGGCAGACCAACGGTCCCGGCAAGATCGGTGCATCAGGGATCGACGCCAATGGCACTGGCACAGGCGTCTTCGGCCAGTCCGACAAGGGCAAGGCAGTCTGGGGCAGCAGCCAGCACGGAACTGGCGTGCACTGCAGCAGCGAGCATGGCATCGCGCTCCAGGTGAACGGAAAGGCCAGGTTCACCAACAGCGGCGTGATAGTCGTGCCGTCCGGCCAGCAGTCAATCACGCACAGCTTTGCGGGCGTCACCGCGGCAAGCATCGTGCTGGCTACGATCCAGACACCGCAGAGCGGCTTGTTCATCGAAGGCGCGCAGCCAGGCACCGGAGGATTCACCCTCACGTTCAGCAAAAAGACCTCGGGCGAGCTGCGAGTGGGGTGGATGCTGCTCGCTTAGCGCCAATATGGTTAGCCCCGGTATGCAGGAACACGACCAACTCCTCAGCAGATCGGAAGGCAGAACGTCATGAGCGACCAGAAGGAACGGCCCGCGACCGAGTCGAGCGCCGACGATGTATCTGCGGTAAGGACTCCGGCCAAGCGGTACGGGCGGCGGGCGCTCATGCTGGGCGCGGCGGCTGGCGGTGCCGGAGTAGCAGCCAGCATGGTCGGCGACGGCATGGCCAGCGCCGCGCCGGCCAGTGGCTCGGCCGTGCAGCTTGGCAAGTCCAACAGGTCGAGGACGACGACGGAGATCAGCTCGAGCGACGGCACCGGCCTCCTGGGCCGCACCGCGAAAAAGGGCCAGGCCGGAGTCACCGGATTCGACGACACCACCTCGCGCGCCGGTCACGGATTCGGAGTCTGGGGTCACTCCGGTTATGGTGCCGGAGTCTTCGGCAGTTCGACGCACTTCTGCGGCGTCATCGGCAACAGCTACACTGCTGGCGCGAGTGGCACCCGTGGCCTTGATTTCAGCAATTCGACACTGTCGCAAGGCGTCTACGGCCAGTCCAATGATGGCGATGGCGTACTCGGCTTCTCCTACCACGGCAACGGAGTCTCCGGCCATTCGAGCACTGCGAACAAGGCGGCGCTCAAAGGCGTGGACGTGGCCAAGAGCGGTGGCATGGGGCTGTTCGCGCAGTCGGTGCACGGCACCGCGGCCGTGGTCACCAGCGGCGAGGGCGTTGCGCTCAAGGTTTCCGGGAAGGCTGAGTTCAGCAACAGCGGCGTCGCCACTGTCCCGAGCGGATCAAAGACCGTCACGGTCGAGGTCGCGGGCCTGACGTCCAGCAGCGTGGTCCTTGCCACGATCCAGAAGCCGCAGGGCTCGGTGTCCATCGCCGGAGCGGAAGCCGCCGCCGGGAAGTTCACGATCACGCTCACCGCCAAGGCCACCAGCAGCCTGCCAGTGGGCTGGTTCGTGATCGGCTAGCCGGCAGGTCCCGGGCTCAGGCGTCGGGAATATCAAGCCGCGCCTGGAGTTCGGCGGTGCGCCGCCAGGCCTCGACCAGGCGCCGCTCGGCCGTGCGCTCCTGCCGGGCGGCCCGGCGCAGGGCACGGAGCCGTCGTGCATGCCGTTCCTGCCCGGCCTGTTCCAGGGCGCTGCGCATTCGCTCCGCGGCGAGCAGTCCAGAGGCGTGGGTCACCGATGCCTCCGTTGCGCGCATGGCGGTCCAGCGGCGTGCCGGGATCCAGGCCGCAGCCTGCGAGGCGGACGGCGTTCAGCTCTCATCGGCACCGGCGGGGCGGGTGAACGGCAGCTGGACCTCGAATATCTGGCCGCCTGCGTCGGTGGGGTCGTCCTTGTCGTGCACCCAGACCTCGCGGCCCGGCCCTGCGTCGGAACGGTAGCCGTGCTCTTCGATCCAGCGGATGAGGTCGTGGTAGACCATGGGGAAAATGGTCGCTGCCGGGCCGCCGCGAACTGCCACGGCGGCCTCGATTTCGGGCAGGACCCGGTACTGGGCGGGGCTGGGCAGGTCTGAAGGCGGTTCGGTCACGGGCAAGGCCAGGAAGACGGTGACGTCGGCACCATGCTCGTAGAAGATGATGCGGGGTCCGGCCTGCTTGACCCTGCCCGGTATACCGAGTAGGTCGTACTGCTCGACGAGCTGGTTGACGACGGGCACGATGTTGGCCGCCCCGAATCCTGGGGCCCGTGCGGCGAGCACGACCACGCCGGTGGCGGGGATGGTCTTGGCCACGATGTCGTCCTCTGGCATGCGGTCCTCCGCGGCGATGGAGCGGAGCCGGGCCTCGACTCCGAGCAGCTGGGCCTTGTGCTGGTCGAGTTCCTGCTCAAGCTGCGCGCGCCGCAAGACGAGCATGCCGCGCAACTCGGCCGGCGTGACCCCGTCGAGCAACTGGCCGACCTGGGTGAGCGTCAGACCTAGGTCCTTGAGCGCCACGATCCGGTTGAGCCGCCCTAGCTGCGATGCCGAATAGCCGCGGTACCCGTTGCATGGGTCTACCGCCGCGGGCCGCAGCAGCCCGATCTCGTCGTAGTGCCGGAGCGTGCGGATCGAAACGCCGCCGAGCCTGGCGAACTCGCCGATGCTGAACACAGCTTGAGCATGCACCCCTCACGCAGCGAGAGGGTCAAGACCCCGCACGCGAATATGTGGCAGGCTGGCAGCGCTGCGAACCCGCCCCGACGCCGCACAGAGGAGGAGCAATGCCCAGGACCGGACTCATCGACCACATTGGCATCGGCGTCCCTGACCTCGCGGCTGCCAAGCAGTATTACGACGGGCTCATGCCGATCCTTGGCCTTAAGGCTTGGTTCCCGACGACGGCGGCAGGGGAGTTTAATTACGGCCCCGACGGCGCTATCGGCTCCCAGATCTTCTTCTACCAGGCACTCGAGCCCGGCTCGCACTCACGCCATGGCACCGGCTTGCAGCACCTGTCCTTCATGGTGTCGAGCCGGGCGACCGTTCGCGAGGCACACGACTGGGTCGTTGCCCAGGACGCCGAAGTCGTCCATGCGCCCCGCGAGTTCCCCGAGTACGGCGAGCATTACGCGACCTATTTCCTCGATCCGCACGGCATCATGCTTGAGGTCGTCTGCCACAGCGCCGAAGACGCGTGACAGCCAGCGCGCCGTAGGACGATGGCGCCAGTTCACGCCCGAAGCCCTGATCAGAAGCCTGTCAGCGCGCGTCGCGGGCCCGCATCTCGTCGGCGAAGGCCAGGCAGGACGCGTAGTCAGGCAGTAGCCCCGCCTGTTCAGCCTCGGCAAGCGTCGGCGCTGCGGCATCCTTGTCCGACAACAGGACCGCGCCCTCATCGGGCCAGCGGATGCCGACAGCCGGGTCAAGCGGATGTACGCCGTGCTCGATGCCAGGGGCGTACGGCGTCGAGCAGAGGTAGATGACGGCGGCATGGTCAGTGAGCGCCATGAGCGAGTGCCCGAGGCCCTCGGACAGGTAAACCGCGCGTCGCGTCTCCTCATCGAGCCGCACGCCCTCCCACCGGCCGAAGGTCGGAGACCCGACTCTGACGTCGACGACCACGTCCAGGATCGCGCCGCTGACGCAGGTCACGTACTTCGCCTGGCCCGGCGGGGTCTGGCTGAAGTGGATGCCCCGGACGACCCCGCGGCGTGACACCGAGTAGTTCGCCTGGCTCAGCCCGAACCTGTGCCCGAGCCGATCGGCGAGTTCGGTAGCGACAAACCACTCGTGAAAGCTCCCCCTGCTATCGCGATGAATGACCGGCGTGAATACCCAGGCGCCACCTATCGAAAGCGGCTCCATGTCCGGTTCCTCCTCCCGCTGCTTGGCGATAGCTGAGATCCCGTCAGGCAAGTCGCCGGCGGCACAGGCAGGTACTGTCCGGCACGTTCGGGTTCAGCGCTCCGCGAGTGCCGAGAGCACGTCCTCATGCGGCGAGCCCAGCGCCAGAGCCTCCGCAATCTCCGGGCCTGTTTCGGCCAGCAGTCCCCAGTGCACGTCCGCGCTGGCCGAGGGATTGCCCGCGACGCTGGCACGCACCTCTGAGCGAGCGTCCGCGGCAAGCTTGCGGAGCAGCGCCGGTGCGGTGCTCCTGTTGAAGGCGGCCCGGCGCCGTACCCTTGCCTCGTCGTCGCTCGCCAGGACCGCGAGCACCGACAAGGGCGCCGAGCCGTTGCCGGCCAGGGCAGCTCGTACCGCCGGCTCGGCGTCGGTTGCCAGCAGCGCGGCTGCTGCATCCGGCAGTCCCCGATTGCCCGCTACTGCCAGCCGGACGGTCGGCGCCCCGTCCTCGGCCAGCGCGTCGAGCTGTAGGGAAGGGCACATCGGATTGCCCGCAGCCGCCTGCCGCCGGAGCAGGTTGTCCTGATCTGCGGCGGCGACGAGCAGATCCGGGGAAAGGCCGGGATGACGCAACGCCGCCGCGGCGACCGTCTCGTCCCGGTCCTCAGCAAGCGCCGCCAGAACGACCGGCGGCGCGGCGCGGTTACGCGCGACGGCCAGCCGGATCATGACTTTCGCGTCCCGGCCCCGCGCTGCCAGCTGCTCGAATGACGCGGCCGGGTTGCCGGCCAGGAAGAGCCTGTCCAGGAAGTCCCTGTTCCGGTAGGCAGCTGCCAGTGCCTCGGCGCAGGCGCCGTAGTTCTGCAAGAGGCAGTGACGGATCCGCAGTGCCTTGTCCGAGACGAGCTTGAGCTGCACATCGCGGGGGCAGACGGGGTTGCCCGCCGTGGAGGCGCGCACGTCCTTCGTGTCCTGCGCCAGCGACTCGAGCACGCTAGCCTCGGTAGCCAGGCTAGCGGCGACCGCCCTGCGGACTAGCTCGTCTACGTCGACGGACAGCTTGGCGAGCGTGTCAGGCGGGCACAGCGGGTTCGCCGCGGCGCTGCGGCGCACATCGTGATCTTCATCCCTGGCAAGCTCAGCGAGCAGCTCCGGGCTGGTCGCGGGACTTGCGGCCGCACTGGCGCGCAGCAGCGCAGAGTCGCTCAGCGCCAGGTCGGTGATGATGCCGAGTGGCGCGTACGGGTTGGCCGCCAGCAGCGGCAGCAGGCCCGGGGTCGCATCGGTATCGGTCATGAGTCTTGCGGTGGGGTGTTGGTCGGAAGGGCGTAGGTCAGCTCGCCCCGGAACGGGCCGCCCAGCTCTCGCAGGTGATCGGCCAGGCGCCGTGCCGCGCTGTTGTAGCCGTAGCCGTTCGCGAGCAGCCAGTCGCGCGGATGCGTGTCGGCATCGAGCAATTCGAAATAGGCTTCGACGACGTTATTCTCGTCGTCGAAGAAAACGCCAGTCTCGGGAGCCACGTATTTCCAGCCCCCTATTATCTGGCGGTTGACCAATACCGGGAGGTCGAGCGCGAGTCCCTCGGTGATGACCCGTGGCGAGGCGTCCCACCAGTTCGGCACGAAGGCGACCCTGGCCGATGCTGTCGCGCGGATGAAGGCTGACCACTTGAGCTGAGGGCAGAATTCGATGTTCGGGTGGCGGGGGAGTCCGGGCATTGCGGCCCGCCCCACCAGCAGGATGCGCAAGCCAGCCTCGGCCAGCCGGACCGCGCACAACCTTGCCAGGTCCCAGTTCTTCTGCAACTCGTTCAGCCAGGTCGGCAGGCAGCTATAGACCAGGTCCCACCGCTTGGCCGGGCGGCCGTCGCCATAGCCTGCGGTCCAGACCGCTCGCTCGTTGACGAAGTCCGATCCGCTGACGAGCATCCGCGGCTTGTCGGGCGGCAGGTAGCTGTCGGGGTGGCGGAAGCAGTGCGCCCAGGCCTCGCAGGCTTGCACCTCGGGACGTTCCAGGCCAGCCTGCGGGGTAACGCCCTTGCGTGGCCCGTCATAGGCCGGGTGATATAGCGGGAACGGCCCGAAGTGAGTAAAGCCAATCATCCGGTGATTGGCGGAGATTTCCTCGTAGAACGATCGCGAGCCAGGATCGATGCCGCGGCGCAGCATGGCGAAGCCGGTGTCGCGTCCGTTTTCGTCCACGATGTAGCGCAGGGGCCAGGGGATAGCCTCCGACGGCATGATGACGGTCTCTCCTGCTCGCCTCAGTTTCTGCGCTGCCGGGTCATGCGTTCGGCAGCGAGGCGAAGTGCTCCAGGGCCGACTTGCCGACCTCGAACAGCGTCTTCTCCGGTGTCAGCGGATGCGTGATCGCGGCCCTCATGTCGCGCAGTGCCTGCTCGAAAGGAAGATCCCGCATGTAAGAACGGCTGCCAAGCAACTCCATCGCCAGTTCGACGACCTGGATGCAGGACAGCACGACCTGGCGCTTGGCCAGCATCGTGGTGTTGAAGTGGCGATCGGTCCCGAGCGACATGTCGTTGGTGGCCTCGATCAGCGCCGTGAGCGCCCAGCGGGCTGTGCGCAGCTCCTGGGTGAGCAGGCCTGCGATGCGCTGCTGTCCCGGATCGGACGTACCGCGCGCCGAGGCGAGCCGAAGGGCCCGATCCCGCACGCCACTTGCCGCGCCGAAGTAAACCGACGCGATGACGGCGAGGGCGAGCTGCAGTCCGGGAAGGCGGTGCCCGTCTTCCTGCCGCTGCTCGTCCCGGCCGGCCTCGCGATTACCCGGGGTCCGCCTGGGTGCTACGCCGGTTCCATTGGCCAACGGGCCACGCCTCCTCCTGCGCCGAAGAGGCTCGAAGATAATGACGTTCTCTGCCGGGACGAGCACCTCGGAGAATGCCACCGGGTTACTGCCGGAGCCGCGCATGCCCATCGCGTCCCAGTCGTCGATAACCTTCGACCCAGGCGCCGACATCGGGATGAGCACGGTCGTGGTCCAGGGCTCCTCGCCGTCCTCTACCCGCGCCATGGTCACGACGAGGTCAGCGCCTGGCACTCCGCTGCAGAAGCGCTTGCGGCCGGTGACGACGAGCCCGCCATCGGCTGGGACGGCGGTCACGCCGGGATTAGAGGTGTCGGCTGAGCCGCTGGAGGAGAGGATCAGCTCTTCCGTGACGATTCGCCGCAGGGTGTTCTCGACGCTTCGATCTCCGAGCCGCCAGCGCCAGGCCAAGGTCAGCACGTTGTGCTGGTGCATGGCAATCGCGAGTGAGGTGTTGGCGCAGTGCCTGGCCAGGATGGCCTGCGCGTCGCAGACGGTCGCGAGGTCGTGCCCGCCTCCGCCGAGCTCGGCCGGCACCGCGATCATGCCGTAGCCGTTGGCCCTGATCGCCTCGTATCCCTCGGTGACGAAGCTTGCGTCCCGGTCGTGGCGGGCGGCATGCGGCGCGGCGGCTGCGCCAATCCGGCGGGCCATGGCGTATACCTCGGCGGGATCTTGGGGTA
>JASHXW010000517.1 GCA_030043395.1 Streptosporangiaceae bacterium | reverse complement strand
AGGAGCGCGAACATGCCCAGGTTGATCCGCTGCAGGATGACATACGACCGCGGGATCGACACGAACTCGGCGACCGGGCTGCGCACGTCGAAGAACCTGCGCACCACGGCCGTGGCGTAGTCCGGCTTGATCGTCACCTGGCCGGGCTCGCGAACCGTCGCGTAGAACACCGCCAGGTGCTCGACCACCTGCTCGGTGCTCAGCGCGGCGCCGGGCTGCAGGAAGCCGGCCAGCTCCATGCTGCGGCGGAACTCCTCCGGGTCGTTCCTGACGCACAGGTTGCGCGCCATCTCCATCAGCGGGTGCAGCTCCTGGGAGGTGAAGAGCTTCACCAGGCCGAAGTCCAGGAAGGTCACCTTGCCGTCGCCGTGGAACAGGTAGTTCCCGGGGTGCGGGTCGCCGTTGAACGCCTTGAGCTCGTACAGGCTGCGGAAGACGAACCGGAAGATCGTCTCGGCGGCTAGGTCGCGCTCCGCCTGTGACCAGTCGGCCAGCTCGGCGAACCTTGCGCCCACGGCCAGCTCGCTGGTCACCACCCGGCGGGTGGACAGCTCGCTGACGATCCTCGGCACCCGGATCGTGGGATGGCCGTCGTAGTACTGCGCGAACAGCGTCTGGTTCGCCGCCTCCCTGCGGTAGTCGAGTTCCTCGAGCACGCGTTCTCGCAGCTCGGCGATCAGCGCGTCGACATCCTGCGCCGGCGCGGTGACACGCAGCATCCTGCGCAGCAAGGCCACGTTGTCCAGGTCGGCGGCGATGGCCTCAGCGATGCCGGGGTACTGGACCTTCACCGCGACGGCTCTGCCGTCGTGCGTGATGGCCCGGTGTACCTGGCCGATGGACGCAGCCGCGATCGGCTCGGGATCCCACTGCGCGAATGCCTCATCGGGCGGCATGCCGAGTTCCTCGCGCACGACCCCGGCTGCCAGCTCGGGCGTCATCGGCGGGACGCTGTCCTGCAGCCGGCTCAGGGTGCGGCGCACGCTCGGCGCCAGGCCCTCGTCGACGTAGCTGGCCATCTGGCCGAGCTTCATCAGCACGCCCTTCATCGCCCCGAGCGTCTGGGCCACATCCTCAGCGGTCTGCAGCGCGAGATCCTGCCGTAGCTGCTGGCGGTGCTCGCCGGCCAGGGCGAAGAGCCTGGGCGCGCTGCCGGCGTAGCGGACGCCACCGCGGGCGACTAGCTGCACCGCCGCCAGGCCGCGCTGCAGCCTCAGCTTGCCCACCCGCCGGCGCACGGCGATCCCAGTCAGCGCGGCCAGCCCGAGGCCTGCCACAGCGGCACCGCCGAATGCGACGGCGCGTTTGCGACCTGGCCTCATGCTCGCTGCGCTGAGCGGATCCGGGCCGCGATCAGCTGCCTGGCCTCAAGGACGCCGGGCTCACCGATGAACATGGCATCAAGCACTCCGAGGGCCTGGCGGATCTCGGTCCGCCTGGCTGGCGTCATCGGCTCAGCCTGGTACCCGTACATGGCCAGCGCCCACTGCGGCAGCGCCGCGATGGCGCCGCTGCGGATATCGGCCCAGATCTCGGCGATCTCCTCGTCCAGCCCGGGCGGGTCGAGCAGGTAGTCCATCGACTCACGGGCCGCTGACGTGCAGATGAGCTCGGGCCTGACCGCGTCGATGTAGGCGCTGAGCTCCGCGACGGTGGCAGGCACCTGATCGCGTGGCACGCCGACAAGCTCGGCGGCGACGACCATCTCGCCGACGAAGTCGTTCGCATCCTGCTCGGACAGTCCGGTTCCGAAGAGCTCGCGCGCGGCCAGGTAGGAGTCGATCAGCGCGGCGTGCACCCATAGCAGCAGCGCAGGATCCGTAGCCGAGTACGGCCGCCCGGTCACCTCGTCGGTTCCGTGGACGTGCTCGTGGATCCGGCGAACTCGAGCCGCCACGCGGCCTGCCGCGCTCTTGTCGCCGAAGCTGACCGTGGCGAGGTACCCGGACGTCGCCGCAAGCCGGCCGACCGGATCGGTGCGCCAGTCACTGTGCTGGTCCACGCCAGCCATCGCCAGCGGATGCAGCGCCTGGAGCATCAGTGCCCGCAGTCCGGCTACTGGCGTGGACAATTCCGCGCTCGTCCGCCAGGTCACGCTCGCCGGACCGAAGAACCCGTCATCTGCGGGCTGTTCGGGCACGCCAGCCGCGAATGCGGCGGCTGAGCGCTCGACCAGGCCCGTCGCCTCCGCGTACGGATCTAGCCCCATACGAGTCAACGTACTACCAGACCGGCCAGCGCAAAGTCCGGAGATTCAGCCACGATCCTGGCCAATCCAGGGCACTGGGACGTAGCTTCTGTCCGCAAGGCGTCGCTGTCGCGGAAAATGTGACATATCTCATACGGCTTTTTCGGTGTTCCACCAGCGTCCGGGCCTGGCTATGACGCATCGTATTGCTCACAGCACCCAGCGTGCGCGGAGATATCAGGCCTTCCAGCCGTTGCCCTGACCACGCGCGGCAGCCCGCACGCCGCTGGCACCGGGTCCACCCCGGCCAGCTATCACGGTGGCAAGCCAGGCGCAGGAGACATCGCGCCAGACCAAAGGCTCAATCGTGTCAGGATCCGCCAAGCACCGCAGGTCGTCGCGCGCACCCAAGCCAGGCTCGGCCAGGCACCGCAAGCCATCCCCTGTCGCCAACGCCCTGTCGAACACGCCAGCCCAGGTGGCGGCGGTCGCGGCAGGAGCCGTGCTGATCGGCGCGGCCGTCACGCCAGCCGTCGCGGGCCTGATCAGCTCCTCGTCCCACAACCCGCCAGATGCCGGCCCGGCAGCGGCGCTCAAGAGCCCGGGCGGCGCCACTCCGCGCGGCGTGACCGCCAGCGCCAAGGCCGGCGACACGTCGCCGCTGCGCAAGTCGATCGCAGCGCTGCATCGCGAAGCTCAGCTCGCGGCGCAGGCACGAGCGAGCCGACGGCACCGGCACAAGGACCACGCCACCGTGACCGTGACCGTGGACTACAAGAACCCGCTGCGCGATATCAGCGGGCTGGTCCCTGAGCGAGTCGACCAGGGCGTCGACTTCGGCGGCGCCGGGCCGATCTATGCGATCGGCGATGGCGTCGTGACCCAGGCGACCGACGCAAGCGGCGGCTGGCCTGGCGGCGGATGGATCACCTACAAGCTCACCGATGGCCCGGCGGCCGGCGAGGTCGTGTACGTGGCCGAGGACGTCACGCCAACCGTGCAGGTAGGCCAGCAGGTGACACCCAGCACCGTGATCGCGAACATGTTCAACGGCGGCGACGGCATCGAGACAGGCTGGGCGATGCTCGACAGCGAGTCGGCTGAGTCGCAGTTGCCGGAGGCCGGCGGCATTAACGGCGCTGGCCCGTTCCCGACTGCCATCGGGATGAACTTCGAGTTCCTGCTGCGGGCACTTGGGGTGCCTGAAGCGAACAACTATGGCCAGTCGACGTCCGGGCTCGTCCCGTCCCGCTACCCGACCGACTGGGCGACGGCGCTGGCGGCGAAGTAGCTCCGCAAGCTCAGCGAACGGGGTCGAACAGCGAGAGGTCGATGCCCGGGTCCTTCCCGAGGGCGACCTTCGCGGCAATTGCTCCCGCATGCGGGCCCATCGTGAGCCCGGACGCCCCGAGGCCGGTAGCGACTACTAGTCCCGGAACTCCGCCGACCGGTCCGAGCAGCGGGCGGCCGTCCGGGCCGACCGGCCGGAAGCCGACCCGGGTTTCCAGGTGGCTGGCCGAGCCGAGGCCTGGTGCGACCGACAGCGCTTGCGTGAGCACCTCGAGCAGCCCGTCGGGCGTTACCCGGTAGTCAAACCCTGCGTCTGCCTCCCTCGTCGCGCCGACTACGACCCGCGAGTCGTCGAACGCCAGCAGGTAGTGCCCGCTGCCCAGCGGCAGCACGACCGGCCAGTCACTGGTATCGACCGCGCCCATCGATATGTGCATGATCTGGCCGCGCTCCGCCGTCACCCGGACGGTCACCCCGGCCGGCTCGAGGAACTCCCTGGTCCACGCACCGGCCGCCGCCACGACGGCATCCGCCTCGATCAGCTCTCCGTCGAGCAGGACACCGCGTACCTGACCGGACTCCCCGGCCTCGCGAACGAGGCTGACTTGCCCGGCCCTGCTCACCATGCCCCGGCTGGTGGCTGCCGCCGCCATGGCGGCGGCGATCCTGCGGCCATCCACCCTGGCCGCCCCGCCGACGAACACGGCTGGTGAGCCGGAGCGCAGCGGCGGGAACAGCATCCGCGCCTGCTCGCCGTCAAGCACCTGCACCTCGCCGAGCTCCGGAGCGCGCTCGCGCTTGGCGATCATCTGCTCGGCGATCAGCTCGGCGTGCTCGGCACTGGCGGCCAGGAGCAGTGCTCCAACCCGCTTGTAGGACACCTCGGCAGCGCCGCGGTCCGCCAGGCCGGCGACCAGCGCCGGGTACTCGCGCGCGGCAGCGCAAGCGAAGGCATACCAGGGCTCGTCGTCCACGCGGGACGACCACGGGCAGATGATGCCCGCGCCCGCAGCGGTGGCCTTCCCCGGCAGCTCGGCATCGACCAGGACCACTTCAGCGCCCAGCTCGCACGCCGCGTGCGCGCAGGCCGAACCCACGATGCCGGACCCGACCACGACAAGCTTCATCCAGCCCACCTCCGCACCAATGCTGCGCTTGCAATTCTCCCGCTCGCCGTGCCGCAGGTGGCACGGCGACTGACTTCCTTCCTGTTCCAGCAACCTCTCTCCTCTTTG
>JASHXW010000516.1 GCA_030043395.1 Streptosporangiaceae bacterium | reverse complement strand
TCCGGGCTGGCCAAGGTCTACGCCTCCGAGGTGGCATACGAATGCGCGTTCACTTCGATGCAGGTGCACGGCGGCTACGGCTACTCCAAGGAGTTCACCGTCGAGCGGCTTTACCGGGACGCTCCGCTGATGGTGATCGGCGAAGGCACGAACGACATCCTGCGGACGGTGATCGCCGAGTCGCTAATCAGCGGCCGCGGGGTCATCGGCTGAGCGCATCCGGCTCCGTCGCAGGGCGCGATCGCCTGCTTCCTGACCGGCCAGTGCCTGTCGCCGTCGTAGGATCTAGCCAGGCGATCGACCGGAAAATAGGTGATATCTGATGCGCCGTTTGCTGCGACGGCCGTTCCTGGTCACCGCCGCATCGGCGCTCGCGCTCGCGATCGCGAGTTGCGCCGCAAGTCCCTCATCGGACCACCTGGCAAAGCGCGACTCCAGTTTCGGCAAGCCAATACCGGCGGCCTCCACATCGCATCCGTCCTCACCTGCGATGAAGTCGCCGTTCGCGTCGCTGACCACATTCCTCGCGCACAGGTCTGGCACCGTGACCGCGGCTGTCTACGACGCTCAGACTCGGCGCACCTGGGTCTATGACCCCGGGGTTCTCGAGCACACGGCCAGCATCGTGAAAGTGCAGATCATGGGCACCGCGCTGTGGGAGGCAGAGAGCAGCGGCAAGCCGCTGCCTGCCGCTGAGGCGGCCCTGATGATCCCGATGATCGAGCAAAGCGATAACACTGCCGCCACGGAACTGCTCACTGACGTGGGCGGGCCGGATGCTCTTTTGCGGTTCGACCGGCGCGCGGGGCTGGATCACACTGCCCCGTCCAAAGTGCAGCTGATACCCGGGACCGACCTGCCTGGCTGGGGCCTGACCACGACGACCGCGCTGGACCAGGTGCTGCTTGTCCGGACTTTCGCGTACCCGAACTCGCTGCTCTCCGGGCCAGACCGCCAGCACGGGCTGGCGCTGATGGAGCATGTCGAGGACGGCCAGAACTGGGGTATCTCCGGCGGAGTTCCGGTCGCTGGCACCACCATTGCCTTGAAGAACGGCTGGCTGCCGCTGGTCGGATATACGTCAGACTGGCAAATCAACAGCATCGGCTGGATCAAAGGCCACGGCCGCAATTACGTGCTCGCCGTGCTCACCGAGCACAACCCCACTGAGCAATACGGGATCGACACAATCCAGGCGATAGCGGCGCGGATATTCTCGGAGCTCGGCCCGCAGTCTGGGACGTAGGTGCGACTTGCCTCTTGATTGAGCAGCTGTCGTCCGACTTCTCCCTTGTTTGGTCGACGCAAAGGACGCGAATCGGTCAAATTAATGACCAAAGAGGGTGGGAGTTGCTGGAGCAGGATGTAAGTGGCTGGGCTGTCCGTCAGAGCTCGCTCTGGGTGACGGTGGAGTAGCCGTAGGTCGGGGCGATCTGGTTCCACAGGTTGGCGAAGCTGGTCTTCGCGGAAACTGATTCCGCGTCTGGCACGTTCGCCGCCTGGAAGGCTGAGGAGTTGCTTGGCGGGAAGCATCCACCCTGCTCCTGCTGTGCCCACTGCACGTAGTCGTTGTCGGAGTTGAGCGAGTACATCAGGAACTTCTCCAGGTCCGACTGCAGCTTCGGCCCGTTTGGCAGCGCGCTGACCTGCAGGCTCTCGGCCATGCTGTACTCGCTCTGGCGCTGCATGGCGACGCTCTTGATCTTCGCGACTTCACTGGCTATCTGCGTCGGCGTGAGGCCGGAGCAATTGTTCTCGACTTCCTCGACGGCGGGGTCCAGCTCTGCCCTGCTCGCCTCGCTGGCGGTGAGCAGGCTGTTGATGGCCTGAGCCTGCGCTGCGGCGCTTGGCGGCGATGACGAGGGCGATGGCGACGTGGATGACTTCTTCGGTGGCAGCGTTCGCGAGGATGACGAGTGTCCAGATGCCGTGCTGTTGTTCTTGCCGACGTAGGCGTAGGCAACGGCAGCGGCAGCCACCGCCAGCGCGATCGTGGCGACCACGACGCCGACCATCAAGCCGCGGGAACGCCGGGCTGGCGGTGACGTCGGGTACTGCGCCGGGGGGTACTGGGCCGTGTATTGCGGCTGCTGGTACTGACCAGGAGGTGGCGTCTGGCCGTAAGGCGGGGCCTGGCCGGGAGGCGGGGCCTGGCCGGGAGGTGGGGTCTGGCCGGGAGGTGGGGTCTGGCCATAAGGCGGTGCCTGGCCCGGCGGCGGCGTCTGGCCGTAGGGCGGTGCCTGGCCGGGCGGTGGGGTCTGCGGCGCGTAGTACGCGGTGACCGGGGGCATCGGATCTGCCAGTTGAGTCGCGGGTCGCCGCGCCTGCGGGCTGGATCCCGCCCCCGCAGGCTGCGGTCCGGCTTCAACCTGGCCAGGAGCAAGCCCGAGAGCGCGGCCCAGATCCGCGGCGAACTGCGCGCAGGTTTCGTAGCGCTCGCCGGGCGACTTGGCCATCGCCCTGGCCAGCACTAGGTCCACGCTGGCGGGAAGTTCGGGCCTGCGGGCGGCCAGCGACGGCACGGTCTCGGCGAGGTGGGCGCTGATCAGGGCGAGCCCGGTCGGCCGCTGGAACGGCGGCGCACCGCAGAGCAACTCGAATGCGGCACAGGCCAGCGAATACTGATCGGCTCGGCCGTCGATCGCATGCCCTTCGATCTGCTCTGGGGCGATGTAATCCAGGGTGCCGACAAATTGACCAGTGGAGGTCAGGTTGCTAGCCAGGCTCTGCTTGCTGATGCCGAAGTCGGACAAGTAGACGTGGTTATAAGAATCGCTGTCTGAGCGCTTCGGCAGATTGGTGTGACTGCCGGTGTCGAGCAGCATGTTCGCTGGCTTTACATCGCGGTGGACAAGCCCGTGTTCGTGTGCCGCGTCCAGCGCGGCCGCGACCTGGCCGATGATGCTCCAGGCCCTGGCCGGCTCGAGCGGGCGACCGTCGGCGACCAGCGAGCGCACGTCCCCGCCTTGCACGTAGCGCATCGAGATGAACAGGAATCCGCCCGCGTCTCCCGCGTCGTAGACGGGGATGATGTTGGGATGGTCCACGGCCGCGGCCGCCCGGGATTCGCGGATGAACCGGGTCCGGAACGCGGTATCCGCAGCGAGCCCCGGCGCAAGGACCTTCAGCGCCACCCGGCGGTCGAGGCGCTCGTCGTGAGCTCGGTAGACGACGGCCATGCCGCCCTGGCCAATTTGTTCTTCCAGCCGGTACCCGGCGATTTTCTCGCCAGAACTCACGCTGGCCGGTACCGAGGCGTCGTCGGTCACCGCACCATCCTCTAAATGGAATCCAGGGCAGACCGACAAACTTTATCCCCTGGATCCTCGCCGTTACGGGCGGTCCGCTCCCGCGCGATAACTGTAGCCCGTCCTGCCGGGAATGGGACACAGGCGAGTCAGCGACGATGACGTGCCCTGGCCGGCTCGCCGGCAGGTGCGGGCCAAGCGCGCCGTCGGCATCAGCGCGCGGGCTGGAGCCCAATTGGTCAGCCGCTTCCGGCTGGCCGGAACTCAGGCCGCCCATCAGGTCTTCCTCTGGCCATGGTGTCGCTCCGGCGGCTTCGAGCGCGGCGAGAGCGCTGTCGAGTTTCTCGTACAGGAACAGGACCGCGTTTCCGCCCGCGAGGGCCACGGCGCTGGCCAGGGCATCGGCCGGGCCGTCGGCCTGCCTGAACTCCATCTCCGGCCGCGCGTTGCGCATGACCCGGGTCAGCAGCGCCCGCATCTCGCCATGCGCGCGGCCGCGCAGGTCGCTGTCCTCGTAGATGACCACCTTGCCGAACCACCGAGCGATCACCTGCGCCGACTCGATGACGAGGTCGTCGCGCCGGTCGCCAGGCAGCGTGACCGCCGCCACAGGGGCGCCGTCCCACACAGTCGCCACGAGCTGGCCGGTGGCGCTCAGGGCGGCGGCGTTATGACCGTAGTCGACCAGGACCGGGATCGCCGCC
>JASHXW010000515.1 GCA_030043395.1 Streptosporangiaceae bacterium | reverse complement strand
AAGACGTGGTGCGCGATGCCGGTGCCGCGGGTGTCGGTCAGGAACTGGGTGCGGAAGCCGATCAGCCCGCGTGACGGCACCATGAACTCCAGCCTGATCCAGCCGGTGCCGTGGTTCGTCATCTGCTCGAGCCTGCCCTTGCGGACCGCAAGGAGCGACGTCACAGCGCCCAGGTACTCCTCGGGCACGTCGATGCTCAGCCGTTCGACGGGCTCGTGCAGCCTGCCGTCTACCTCGCGGGTCACCACGGTGGGCCTGCCGACCGTCAGCTCGTAACCCTCCCGGCGCATCGTCTCGACCAGCACGGCAAGCGCGAGCTCGCCGCGGCCCTGCACCTCCCAGGTGTCCGGCCGCTCGGTGGGCAGCACCCTGATCGAGACGTTGCCGACGAGCTCGGAGTCGAGCCGGTCCTTGACCATGCGCGCGGTGACCTTCGTGCCGCCGCGGCCCGTGGGCTTGGCCGTCGCGCCAGCCGCACCGGATGCCCCTGGTGCGCCGCCGCCGCGGCCGACCAGCGGAGAGGTATTCACGCCGATCGTCATCGAGATGGCGGGCTCGTCCACGGTGATCAGCGGCAGCGGCCTGGGGTCATCGGGATCGGCCAGCGTCTCCCCGATCATGATGTCGCTGATCCCGGCGACGGCGATGATGTCCCCGGCCGACGCGGTCGTCGCCGGCACCCGGTCCAGGGCCTCGGTCCTGAACAACTCCGAGATCTTGACCCGCTCGATCGAGCCGTCCCGCCGGCACCATGCGGCCTGCTGGCCCTTGGTGATCTCGCCGGATTCCACCCTGCACAGCGCGATCCTGCCGAGGTACGCGGAGGCGTCCAGGTTCGTGACGTGGGCGCGCAACGGCGCCTGCGGGTCGTAAGACGGCGCCGGCACGTACTGCCGTATCACGTCGAACAACGGCTCCAGGTCAGCGGAGTCCGGCAGCGAGCCGTCGTCTGGCCGGTTCAGCGAGGCGCGCCCGGCCCGCGCCGACGCGTACACGATCGGGAATTCGATCTGGTCCTCGGTCGCGTCGAGGTCGAGGAACAGCTCGTAGCAGGCGTCCACGACCTCGGCGATCCGCGCGTCCGGGCGGTCCACCTTGTTGATCACCAGGATCACCGGCAGCCGCGCCGAAAGCGCCTTGCGCAGCACGAACCTGGTCTGCGGAAGCGGGCCCTCGCTCGCGTCGACGAGCAGCAGCACGCCGTCGACCATGGACAGGCCGCGCTCGACCTCGCCGCCGAAGTCGGCGTGACCTGGCGTGTCGATGATGTTGATCGTCAGCCCGCCATGGCTCACCGCGGTGTTCTTGGCGAGGATCGTGATGCCCTTCTCCCGCTCGAGGTCACCGGAGTCGAGCACGCGCTCGGCGATCTGCGCGTTGGCCCGGAACGCGCCTGACTGCCAGAGCATGGCGTCGACCAGCGTCGTCTTGCCGTGGTCGACGTGCGCGACGATCGCGACGTTGCGCAGGTCATCGCGGGTAGCGAGCCGCTCGACGCGATCGGCTGTGCTGGCAGGCATGCGTGAATGCTCCGTCGGAAACTTGGGGAGGCGCCAGAAAGATCTGTGGCTCTTACAGTTTACTGCCAGGTTGAATCATTAACGAAAACCGGCACCGCACGCCCGTCCAGCGGGGCTGGTCACTTCCGGTCCGGCTCGCGTGACGCGTCTCGCTCAGCTCTGCACCGGCTGCCAGTCAGGCTGGGTGCCAGGGGTCAGCAGGACCGGCTCGCTCCGGATGATCGTGCTGAGCAGCTTGGTGTAGATGGTCGGCGTCCCGTCGACGTTGACCACGTAGGCGATGTGCTGCCCGGTGGGCGAGTACACGCCCTGGTAGGCACCAGGCAACGTGGCCGTGGGCGGCGTGGACGACGGGATCGTCAGCGCCAGGCCCGTGTAACTGCACGGGCTCGAGCTGCAGTCCTCGACTGTGGTCATCACGTCCGTCGCGAAGTTCGGCTTGACCGGGTACCAGTCGGGGTCGACCAGCCGGCTCTTCGTGGTGTCGGAGTACTCCGAGCTGGCGTACCCGTGACGGAACTGGTTCTGGTGTGGCCAGCCGAGCGCCACCAGGCAGTAGTCGAACGGTGACTCGCAGAGCGCGCCCGCGCCCTGGAACAAGATGAAGGAACCGCCCGCAGATCCGGTTTGGGCCCATGCCCAGGCGACTGGGGCAGGGAGCGCCGGGACGTCGATCTGCTTGCCGTTGGTTGACGTCGTGTAGGAGGCGAACGCCTTGCGCACCGTGTCGTACCTGGTCAGGTACCCGACGGCGTGGTGCTGCCCGGTCTTGACGAACGCCAGGTACCGCCCGTTCGGCGACCACGACGGCCGGGAGTCGGTGTACTTCGGCGCGGAGTCGGAGATCCGGGTCTGGTGGCTGCCGTTGGCATCCATGACCCACAGGTTCCCGCGGTGAATGTAGGCGATCTGCGCGCCGTCTGGCGACCAGCGCGGGCCGGAGTCGTGCCCTCCCTTGGTCAGCTGCGCCAGGCCGGTGCCAGCGGGATTGATCGTGTAGACGTTCCCGTTCCGCACGAACGCGATCAGTCCCTCACTGCCTGGGTAAGCCTGCGGCACCATCCGCGGCGAGCCTGCCTGCGGCGCCGATGCCGCACCCGCCGGGTACGCGGCCTGCACCGCCAGGCCAGTCCCGGCCGCGAGGATCGCGGTGACGGCGACCGCCCTCGCGGCCGTTCGCCTCAGCTGACCTGGTGTTCCCGACCGGCGCTGGCCCATGGGATTCTCCGCTCGCCCCTCGTGCTTAGCGACACTTAATCACCAGATGGACCGATGCCGCCAGGTGGTCACTGAGCGCGAGTTGCTAACGAATGTCTGGCAGAGCCAGCTACCTAGAACAAATGTTCGATTCGACATAGCCTTGACTCGTGGCACCTTACCTACCTCCTGGCTGGCCCGACGGCGTTCAGGCGCCGGGCAGCCCGGAGTTCGAGCGGTCAGCGGTGGCCTGGCTGCTTGGCGTCGTACCGCCGGACTACATCCTGCACGGCGTACTCCGCCGTCACCCGGTAGCGCTGGCGGCGCTGGCCAGGCATCACCTGAAGGCGTCTGTCGAGGGAGCGAGGAATGGCTATCGAACGGCCCGCGTCGAACTCGGGCCGCACCTGCCGCCAGGGGCGGTCGAGGCGGTGCTGACTGCCTACCGGCAGGAAGGCACCAGGCTGGCCCACGCCGCAGATGCCGCGGGCCTGGTCGAGCGGGCGTTGCACGGCGAGGTCTTCGTCCCGCAGATGAACGGCGGCGCGCGCAGGTCTCGCTGACCACCCGCGACACGCGGGTCGCGGGTCGCTGACACCAGGCATGGGAAGACCTTGTGCAAGCGGCCCGCCCTAGCGTCCTGGGAGAGAGGAGCCCGCCGTGAGCACCGATCCCTCAGCTAGCGCCCGTCGCGGAACGCCTGACCCGCGCATGCCCGTGCGGGCCGGCCAGATACTGCGGGTCCCGGTGCTCTGGGCCATTCCCCTTGGCCTGATCTCCGTGCTCGTTGCGATCATCACGTCGCTGTACATCGGCTCGGTAGTCGACCCGCTTGGTCATCTGCGGGGGCTCCCGGTCGCGATCGTCAACCAGGACCGGGGCGCGACGGTCGGCTCGCTGCGCCTTAACGCGGGGCGGCAGGTGCAGTCCGGCCTGCTGGCTAGCCCGCAGGTATCGCAGAAGCTCGGCCTGATGGTGTCCACCCTGCCCCAGGCCGAGCGCACGATGGACCGCGGCGGCGCCTACGCGATGCTGGTGATACCGCCCGACTTCACCAGGAGCCTGCTGTCGGTGGCTGGCCTGGAGCGTGCGAGCGGGGCCGCTACCGGGCTGCCGCGTGCCTACATCCTGACCAACCAGCGGGCCGGCACCGAGGGCGCCAGCCTGGCGGCGGGCATCTTGCAGCGCGCGCTCGCGGTGGCATCGGCCCGGATCGGCCGGGATCTGGCAGCCCACGTCCCAGCCTCCGCGCTGACCGGCGCGACCAGGGCAGTGCTCGCCAGCCCCATCATGGTGACGACCTCGCAATATCACCAGCTTGGACCGGATACCGCCCTGGGCCTGAGCGCCTTCTACCTGGCGTTGCTGACGCTCATGTGCGGGTTCTTCGGCGCCACCATCGTTAACTCCGTCGTCGACTCGGCGCTGGGTTACTCGACTAGCGAGATAGGACCCCGCTGGCGGCAGCGCCAGCCGGTGCCGATCAACAGATGGCAGACCCTGCTCATCAAGTGGGCCATCGTCACAGCGCTGACGGCCGTCCTCACCGCCGTCATGCTGCTGGTGGCCTGGGCTCTGGGGATGACCGAGCCCTTCCCGATCCTGCTGTGGCTCTACACCTGGCTGTGCGCGGCCAGCGTCGCTATCGGGACGATCGCGCTGTTCGCCGCGGCGGGGACGTATGGCCAGCTCATCGGCCTGCTCATCTTCGTCTACGCGGGCCTTGCCTCCGCGGGAGGAACCGTGCCGGTTCAGGCGCTGCCCACCTTCCTTCGCGCGCTGAGTTACTTCGAGCCGCTCAGGCAAGTGCTGGCCGGCACGCGCTCGATCTTGTACTTCGGGGCCCAGGCTGACGCGGGCCTCGCCAGGGGCTCGATCGCAGCGGCACTCGGCCTGCTCTTCTGGCTCGTCTTCGGCTCGGTGATCGTGCGGTGGTATGACCGCAAGCGGCTCTATCGCCTCGAGCCCGATCTTCTGGCGTACGTGGGCAAGTCCGTCCAGGGTTATAAGGCCCGAGAGGCCGCACAGCCGACCGAAGGCACGTCTGGCGGCCCGCCGGGAACTGATGGACTGCGCCGAGATAGGCGACCGCAGGCCCCGCCGGACTGACGTACTGCGCCGGGAACTGGCAGCCACCGCGCGCTGGCCGGACCTGAACCCGCCGAATTGCTCGTACTATTCGTTCGCTAGGTGAGCAGCTGCACGTCCGCGCCCCGCCTCGCAGCACGCAGCAACGTCCGTTACGCGGCAGGCTC
>JASHXW010000514.1 GCA_030043395.1 Streptosporangiaceae bacterium | reverse complement strand
GCATCGAGCACGTGGCCACCCGCTCAGCAGGCCGGATCCGGTCCGCGCGGCGGCGCCGCGCGGCGCGGCCAGCCGCAGCAAGGCCCCAGGCCGCCTACCGGAGCACGGCCAGCGGCCGGTGCGGGCGGAACCAGGGTCGCAGCGTCAGGGCGGACAGGACGCCCAAGCCAGGTCAGCACCGCGGTCGCCACGGCCGTGGACCAGCGCGCCGACTCGCCGGGCACCGAGCTGCCAGTGATCACCGTCGACGAGGCCATGGCCGAGCTCGACGAGATGATCGGCCTGGGTGCTGTCAAGGAGCAGGTGCGGTCGATCGCCGCCTCGATCGAGGCCGCCCGCCGCCGCGCGCTGGCCGGCATCGGCACCGACAAGCCGATGCAGCACCTGGTCTTCCTCGGCCCGCCGGGAACCGGCAAGACGGCGGTCGCCCGTATTGTCGCGAAGATCTTCTACGCGTTCGGCTTGCTCGACACGCCGACGGTGATCGAAGCGCAGCGCGCGGACCTGGTCGGCGAGTACCTCGGCGCGACGGCGATCAAGACGAACGAGCTCATCGACTCGGCCCTGGGCGGCGTCCTGTTCATCGACGAGGCCTACAGCCTGGTCAACGAGGGTGACGGGCAGAACGACAGGTTCGGCAACGAAGCCGTCCAGGCGCTGCTCAAGCGGGCAGAGGACGACCGCGACCGGCTCGTCATCATCCTGGCGGGCTACGAGCGCCAGATGGAGTCGTTCCTCGCCTCGAACCCCGGGCTCGCGTCGAGGTTCGCGATCAGGGTGAAATTCGGCAGCTACTCGCCCGCGGAACTGCTGGCGCTGGCTGACCTGTCGCTGGCGCGGCGCGGCGAGGCCATCGATGCGCAGGCGCGCTCGGTGCTCTGGCGGATGTTCGAGGAGGTCGCGCGCCGCAGGCTCGGCGACGAGCTCGGCAACGGCAGGTTCGTCCGCACTCTCATGGAGCGCGCAGGCCAGGCTAGGGACGTGCGGGTGATGGCCGAGTCGGCCGAGCCCGCTTCAGCCGACCTGATCACGCTGCGGACCGGTGACATCGAGCATGCCTACGGCGAGCTGACGTCGCGTTTCCGCGGCTACGACGAGACCCCGACGCTGGAGAGCGCGCTCGCCGAGCTCGACGCCCTGATCGGGCTCGAGCCGGTCAAGCGCCAGGTGCACGAGATCACCGCCCAGCTGCGAGTAGCCCGGCTGCGCGATGCTCACGGGCTGACCAGCCAGCCGCCGGTGCGCCACTTCGTCTTCACCGGCCCGCCAGGCACTGGCAAGACAACCGTGGCAAGGATCCTGGCCAGGATCTTCGCGGCGCTCGGGCTGCTGGTACGGCCTGGTGTCGTCGAGGCGCACCGCGCCGACCTGGTGGGCGACCACCTTGGCTCGACCGCGATCAAGACCAACAAGCTCGTCGACTCCGCGCTCGGCGGCGTGCTGTTCATCGACGAGGCCTACTCGCTCTACAACGATGGCTACTCCGGCGGTGACGCATTCGGGGCCGAGGCTGTCGCGACGCTGCTGAAGAGAGCAGAAGACGACCGCGAGCGGCTGGTGATCGTGCTGGCTGGCTACACCGATGACATGACCAGGTTCCTGCGCACGAACCCTGGCTTGTCCTCGCGGTTCAGCACGCGGATCGCCTTCCCGAGCTATAGCGCCGACGACCTGGTCCAGATCACGACGATCTTCTCCGAGCAGGCCGGTGACCAGTTTGCTCCCGACGCGCTGCCGGTGCTGGAGCAGATCCTGACCGAGGCGTGCCAGCGCGGGCGGATCGACGAGCTTGGCAACGGCCGGTACGCCAGGTCGCTGTACGAGCGGGCATGCGCGTCACGTGACCTGCGCGTCGCCCAGCTCGGCGAGGGTGCGAGCGCGGCTGAGCTGACCACCATCTCGGCGGCCGACGTGGAAGCCGCGTACCGCGGCATCTCGGGCTCGAGCTAACTCCCGCCCCCGGTTTCGCCCTCCCCCGCACCCCGGGTTTCATGATCTCGTGGAGTAAGTCGGCAGTAATGCCGGCTAAGTCTTCTAGATCATGACTGTGTCGGTGAACTGCACGCGGTCGCCTGGCCTGAGCTGAGCGGCGACCCCGATATCGGCTCCGATCACGACCGCTATGACCGGGTATCCACCGGTCGTGGGGTGATCGGCCAGCAGCAGGATCGGCTGGCCATCATGCGGGACCTCCAGCGAGCCCGTCACCATGCCCTCGCTCGGCAGCTCGGCGTCGACTGCGCGCTCTAGCACCGGGCCGTTCAGGCGCAGTCCCGTGCGGTTGCTCGCCGCCGTGACCTGGTAGACCGAGCTGCAAAGGGTCGCGAGCGCAACGGGACCGAACCAGTCATGGCGCGGCCCTGGGATCACGCGCAGGCGGACGGTGGAGCCGCGGCCGGGGATACGGGTGCGCGCAGCGGGGACTGGCGAGGACCCGGGCTGCGAGTCGTGCAAGCCCGGCATGCCGACGGGCAGCACGTCTCCTGGACGAAGCGGTCCGCCGCCGAGGCCCGACAGCAGGTCAGCCGACTGGCTGTGCAGGACGGCCGGACCATCGATGCCGCCAGCAACAGCGAGGTAAGTGCGTAGCCCTGCGGTCTGCGCTCCGACCTGGAGCACGGAACCATCTTCGATGTCGAGCGCGGTGCTGAAGTCAGCGAGCGACACGGGCTGACCTGCCGCGGCTGCCACGCTGAGCTCGGCCGGTGCGCCGGCAACTGCCACCCGCAGGCCGCCATGGCAGCGGAACGCCGCCCGCCCCAGTGTTAGCTCGATGCCAGCCGCGTCATCCGGGTTGCCGATCAGCCGGTTCGCGACGACGAGGCTCGCCGCATCGGCGGCGCCCGACGGCGGCACCCCGATCGCGCCCAGTCCGGTCCGGCCGAGATCCTGCACGGTGGCCAGCGGTCCGGGCCTGACGACTTCGACGTAACGGCCAGGCAGCGGACCCGAGGCAGGCGCGCTACTTGTGCCCGCGGCACCCGCTCGCGCGGGGAAGCGCGCAGCAGACGCGTCGGCGGTCGCGGCGACTCCCGTTACGTCGGTCCCGCCCAGCGCCGGCACGTCCTCCTGGCCTCCCGGGAGATGATCTGGCGCGACGGGCACGAACCGCACTCGCG
>JASHXW010000513.1 GCA_030043395.1 Streptosporangiaceae bacterium | reverse complement strand
GGTGATCGCGCGGTCGGCCCGGCTGGGAGCAGGGCTTGACTGGAAGACGTCGCTGCAGGAGCTCACTGCGGCCGAGGACCTTGGCGGGCCTGAGTACGTGGTCGAGGAGAGCGGGCCCGACCATCAAAAGTCCTTCCGCGCGATCGCCAAGATCGCGGGCCAGGTGTACGGCGAAGGCGAAGGGCGCACTAAGAAGGAGGCCGAGCAGCAGGCCGCCGAGGCTGCGTGGACGGCGATCAGCGAGCGCGTGAGCTCCGCCAGTTTCGCCGCCGAGCCCGACGAGCCCGCGCGCGCGAACAGCGCCGATGGCACCGAGCCCGCCGGAAATGGCGAGGCTGCCTCCGGGAGCGCAGGCTCAGCGGGACGCGCGAGCGGCGGGACCGCCTCTGGCAACGGCGATCCCGACGCCGCCGTAAGCCCCAAGGGCAGACAAGCGCGCCGCACCCGACGGCGCAGGCCCTAACGGGAACGCGAAGCGGTCACCGTGCCCGAACTTCCCGAGGTGGAGACCGTACGGACTGGGCTCCAGCGCCACGTCAGCGGCCGCACGTTCGACGACGTGCAGCTCCTGCACCCCAGGGTGGCCCGGCGCTACGTGGCCGGTCCCGATGACTTCGCTGCCGCGCTGCGCGGCGGCACGGTCGGCGACGCGCGCCGCCGCGGCAAGTACCTGTGGCTGCCAGTCGGCGAGGATGCATTGATCGCCCACCTGGGCATGAGCGGCCAGCTTGTCGTCGGCGACCCCGACCGCCCGCTCTCGCCGCATGTGCGCGCCAGGTTCGCGTTCACTGACGGCGGCCCGGACCTGCGCTTTGTCGATCAGCGCACGTTCGGCCACCTCTCCTACGCACCTGGCGGCGCCGAGCTGCCTGCGGCCATCGCCCACATCGCGCCCGATCCGCTCGAGCCGGCCTTCGACGACGACCGGTTCGCTACCAGGCTTCGCGGTAGGCGGACGGGGATCAAGCGCGCGCTGCTCGATCAGTCACTGGTCAGCGGCGTCGGCAACATCTACGCCGACGAGTCGCTCTGGCGTGCGAAGCTGCACTGGGCCCGGGGTACTGACGCGCTGCGCAAGGCGGACGTGGTCCGCCTGCTCGGCGCTGTGCGGGAGGTCTTCGACGAGGCGATCGCGGCGGGCGGTACCTCGTTCGACAGCCTGTACGTCCAGGTCAACGGGCAGAGCGGCTACTTCGACCGGTCGCTGGCCGTCTACGGCAGGCAGGGCGAGCCGTGCCCTCGCTGCGGGACGCCGATCGTGCGCGAGAAGTTCATGAACCGCTCGTCCTACAGCTGCCCGAAGTGCCAGGCGCGCCCGCGCAGGGGGCGCTGGTGACCTTCATCTGGGACGCTGATGACGACGCCGGAGCCGAGGGCAGCCAGCCGGTTGGCGACCCGCCCGGCTCCGCGGGACCCGGCCAGGGCCCGGGCAGCTCGGCGCTGAGCGCGCAGGCCAGGCTGACCGCGTGGGTCCGCGGACGAGTTCAGGGCGTCGGTTTCCGCTGGTGGGTCCGGGCCAGCGCCCTCGAGCTCGGGCTGATCGGCATGGCCGAGAACCTGCTCGACGGCCGCGTCAAGATCGTGGCCGAGGGTGACCGCGAGAACTGCGCCGTGCTGCTGAACAGGCTCAGCGGGCCAGACGTGCCCGGGTATGTCGTGGAGGTCACTCACCGCTGGGACTCAGCGCGCGGCGGCCTTACCGGCTTCGTGGAACGCTGACAGCCCGCGACACCCCTGTTACCTGCGCAAACGCCAACTTGACCGGATGGCCTTGTGATGGGACGATGGATGCGTTACCTGCGCGCAACCTGGCGCGGTTCTGCGTTTCTGCGTGCGCGCCCACTCTGGTCACTCAGTGTGGAGGACCTCAAGCAATGGCGAAGGCTCTGCTTGGCCATGTTGGCGGGCCAGATCCCCGCATGGTTTCTGAGATGCGCCGACTCCAGCGCAGAGTTCGTGATCTTGAGGCCGAGCTTGCCCGGCTTCAGGAAGTGAACGATGTGCTCGCTGCAGGAGTCGGTCATGAGATGCTGATCGACGACCGTGAGCCTGCCCTGACTTGAGGCTGCCCAGACTTTAGGCTGCACCGATTGCGGGCTGCACCGCCTTGGGGTCGCACAAACTAGCAGGTTCCGGACGTACCTGACTGTCTCTCGCTAGACGGTGGTGTGATCGTGCACCTCCGGCGCTGCTGGTTGCCCGGAAAGGGCATTGCCGGCTGCCCGGAAAGGGCAGTGCTGGCTGGCCGAAATAGCAGTGTCGGCTGCCCGAATAACGGCCACGCCGGCGGGTAGCCCGCTGGTGGCCGGATCGCGGCAGCGTTGCACGGTAGGGTGCGGTGAGACCGCGGTGGACTGGTGAGGAGAAGCAGGCATGTACCTGAAGACCCTCACTCTGCGTGGCTTTAAGTCGTTCGCTTCCGCGACGACGCTGAGCTTCGAGCCAGGCATCACCTGCGTCGTGGGCCCGAACGGGTCAGGCAAGTCCAACGTCGTCGACGCGTTCTCCTGGGTCATGGGCCAGCAGGGCGTCAAGCCACTGCGCGGCGGCAAGATGGAGGACGTCGTCTTCGCCGGCACCGCGGGCCGTGCGGCGCTCGGCCGGGCCGAGGTCACCCTCACGATCGACAACAGCGACGGCGCGCTGCCCATTGACTATGCCGAGGTCACGATCAGCCGGCTGCTCTTCCGCACCGGCCAAAGTGAATATGCGATCAACGGCCACCAGTGCCGGCTGCTCGACGTCCAGGAACTGCTGTCCGACACCGGTCTTGGCCGTGAGATGCACGTCATCGTCGGGCAGGGGCACCTGGACGACATACTGAACGCCGGTCCCGAGGCGCGCAGGGCGCTGATCGAGGAGGCGGCAGGCGTAGGCAAGCACCGGCGGCGCAAGGAGAAGGCGCTGCGCAAGCTTGACGCGATGCAGGCCAACATGACCAGGCTGGTCGACCTCACCTCCGAGCTTGGCCGCCAGCTCAAGCCGCTCGGACGGCAGGCCCAGCTTGCCCGCAGGGCCGCTGTCATCCAGGCCGACCTCCGCGACGCCAGGCTGCGCCTGCTCGCCGACGACTACGTGACCTTGTCCGGTGCGCTCGCCAGGGACCAGGCAGACGAGACCGCGGCCAGCGCCGCCCGGGCCGAGCTGGACAGCCTGCTGGCATCAGCCAGGCAGCATGAGGCCGAGCTCGAGGCCGCCGAGCAGCAGGACGCGCCGCGCCTGGCGGCCGCGCAGCAGACCTTCTTCGCGCTCGGCGGGCTCGCCGAGAGGGTACGGGCGATCGCCGACCTGGCCGCTGAGCGGCACATGCACCTGTCCGCGCCGCCAGAGCCGCCCCGGCCAGGACGCGACCCTGACCAGCTCGAGCAGGAGGCAGCCACACTGCGGGAGCAGGAGCGGGCGCTCAGCGAGCGCCTCGCCGCAGCGCGCGAGCAGCTCACGACCGCGATCGCCGCGCGCACCGCGGCTGAGACGGCACTGGCCGAGGCCGAGCGCCAGATCGCTGCCGACGCCAGGGAGGCGGCCGAGCGGGCCGAGCGGCTGGCCAGGCTGCGCGGCCAGGCGAGCGCGGCCAGGAGCAGGCTGGCCGCCGCCCAGGAAGAGGCGGGCCGGCTCGCCAAGGAACTGGCCGCCGCCAGGTCCCGGGCCGAGCAGGCGCAGCAGCAGTACGGCGAGCTGCAAGATCACTACGGCGGACGAGACGAGGACCGTACCTCGCTCGTGGACGCGAGCGAGCGGGCGACGGCCTCCGTCCAGGAGATGTCCGCTCGCGTACGGCGCCTGCGTAAGGCCGAACATGCGCTCAGCGACACCAGGGCTGGACTGCGCGCCAGGGCCGGCGCACTGGCCGAGGCGGTTCGCCGCGGGGCCGACGCGTCGGCAGTGCTGCTGGCCGACGACGAGGCCTACCCCGGTGTGCTCGGTCCGCTCGCTGAGCTGCTGACCGTGGCCGAAGGAGCCACCGAGGCGATCGCGGCGGCACTCGGCGCATCGGCATCCGCTGTCGCGGTGCGCGACCTGGAGTCCGCGGCGGACATCCTGCGAGAGCTGCGCAAGAGCAAGGCTGGCCGCGCGGACCTGGTTATCGCGGGAAGGCCGCAAGCTGACCGGCGGCCGCGAACGACTGGCCCTGGTGACGGCGAGCCGGGGACTGGCCATGTTATCGCTGCTGTTGATCTGGTGAAGGCACCGGATGAGCTCGCTGACGTGATCGAGTCGCTGCTCGGCGGCGTTCTCGTGGTGCCAGATCTGGCTAGCGGGCTCGAGCTGGTGCGGGCCGACCCTTCAGTCGCGGTCGTGACGACCGACGGCGACCTGCTCGGGGCCTACTGGGCGCGGGGTGGCTCGGCGGACGACCAGAGCCTGATCGGCCTGCGGGCCGCCGCGCAGGAGGCGGCCGCGGAACTCGCCGAGGCCGAGCTCGCCGCGCAGCGCGCGGAGCGCGAGCTGGCCGACGCGGTCGAGGAAGAGGATCGTGCCAGGGAGATACTCGCCGAGGCGCAGGCCGCCATGCACGAGGTGGACGCCGCCGCCGCCGAGATCTCCGGCAGGCTCGGCTCGCTGGCCGGGGCGGCGCGCGCGGCGCAGGACGAGGCTGCGCGGCTGGCCGCGGCGATCGCGGCAGCGGATCGTTCGGCCGAGAACAGCGCGAAGCAGCTCGCCGAGATCGAGGCGAAGATCTCCGCGGAGTCCGAGCAGGGCGCGGTTCCGGCTGACGGGACTGCCGAGCTAGGCGACGACGAGGCGCTAGAGACGAGGGCCGGCGACGGCGACGAGCGCCCCGGTAGCCCGCAGGTCAGCGACAACCGGGCCGCCTTGTCCGGCGCAGCGCGGCAGGCGCTGGCCGACAGCGCGGCGGCGGCCAGGAGCACGGAGATGGACGCCAGGCTTGAGGTGCGGACCGTCGAGGAGCGGTTGCGGGCGATCAGCGGGCGGGCCGACGCGCTGGCCTCTGCCGCGCTCGCCGAGCGGCACGCGATCGCCAGGGCGGCGGAGCGAACTCGGCGCAGGGCCGCCGAGGCCACGGTCGCCAGCGCGGTAGCCCAGGGAGCACGGCTGACGCTGGCTGCCATCGAGCGGTCCTTGCAGCTGGCTGACGCCGAGCGCGCGGAGGCCGAGATCGCCCACTCCGGCCGGGACGAGCAGCTCAAGGCCGTCAGGGCGCGGATCCGCGAGGCGTCCGCCAGCCTCGACAAGGTCGTCAACACAGCTCACGGTGCCGAGGTAGCCAGGGCGGAGCGGCGGCTGCGCCTGGAGCAGGTGCAGGAAAAGGCGGTGGCTGAGTACGCCGTGGAAGTGCAGGCGCTGGTCGCCGAGTACGGCCCGGAGGTGCCGATTCCCGCCGCCGATCCCGACCAGCCGCCGATGAGCTATGACCGGGCACAGCAAGCTAAGCGGGCCGACGCGGCGCAGCGGCAGCTCGACCAGCTCGGCAAGGTCAATCCGCTGGCGCTTGAGGAGTTCGCGGCGCTCGAGGAGCGGCATGCGTTCCTGGTCAACCAGCTCGAGGACCTGCGCAAGACCAGGCGTGACCTGCTGACCGTGGTCAAGGAAGTCGACGACCGGGTGGAGCAGGTCTTTGCCGATGCCTTCGCCGACACCGCGCGGGAGTTCGAGATCATCTTCGGGCGCGTGTTCCCAGGCGGAGAAGGCAAGCTCGTGCTGACCGAGCCCGATGACCTGCTCACCACGGGAATCGAGTTCGAGGCGCGGCCGCCGGGCAAGAAGGTCAAGCGGCTGTCGCTGCTGTCCGGCGGTGAGCGTTCACTCACCGCGATCGCCTTCCTCGTGGCCATCTTCAAGGCCAGGCCGTCTCCGTTCTACGTGCTTGACGAGGTCGAGGCCGCCCTGGACGACACGAACGTGCAGCGGCTGCTCGATATCTTCACCGAGCTCAGGGCCGGTTCCCAGCTGATCGTCGTCACGCACCAGAAGCGCACCATGGAGATCGCCGACTCGCTGTACGGGATCTCCATGCGCGCGGACGGCGTTTCCGCCGTGATCAGCCAGCGGTTGCGGGAGCGCGAGACTGCCTGATCGGCTTTCAGGGTGCGTAGTGTGCTGGATTCAGCACAAAAGGCACCCGCAAAGCGCGATCCGGCCAGCCAGGCCACAGGACCGCCTGGCGCGGTTAGCCGGCTGCTTCTGTCAGACTTGAAGCCGTCATGGAAACCGTTCTCATCATCATCGGCGCCGTCGTCATCGTCCTGATCGCAGGCGGTGGTGCATTCGTCGCGCCGCGCAGTCGCCGTCGCAGGCTTGGATCAGGTCAGCCTCCCGCCGGGAGTGGCGAGGTCGGCTCGTCAGGTCAGCCCGGCGTCACGCAAGCCCCGGAGCGGCCGGGCGGCAGGACCTCGGCGCCTCCCGGGACCAGGGCGCCCACCCGGCCGCCT
>JASHXW010000512.1 GCA_030043395.1 Streptosporangiaceae bacterium | reverse complement strand
TACAACGGCACTCCGACTAACTACGGCAAGGGTTATCGCGCCCATCTGCTCTCGCTGCCGTCCTGACCCGCAACTGCCGCCTCACGAAGCCAGGCGCTGCTCCGCCGCGTCCATCACGGCTGCCAAGGTCGTCGCCGTGGCCGTCGGCTTG
This sequence comes from Streptosporangiaceae bacterium, assembly GCA_030043395.1. The sequence continues at coordinate 13,863 of JASHXW010000512.1, read as the reverse complement.
GTCTCAGACTTGGAACCCTTGAAGCCGACGGTCGCCGACAGGAAGCAGCCGGTGAATGGCCCGGTAGTCAGCCGGAAGAAGTCACTATCCCCGTCCGGGTACTTAGATGAGAGGTACTCGTGCACGCCGTCCGGATCGCCGGGGACCGGCCGGCTGACGCCTGCCTCAGTGAAGCTGGCCCACTGAGTTGCTGCGTAGGTTCCGCAATCCCACTCGGCATACCCGACGATCAGCTTGTTCGACGTTGCGAACGTGCACGTGCCGTGACTGCCTACCGGGCCGCCGGGTACCGGCTGCGCGCCGCCGAGGAGCGTGACCTCCTCAGCGCTGCTCAGGACGACGGCCAGAGGCATGGAGCCGGTGGCGTTGACGACGAAGGGCACGCACATCGACCTGGGGATGGACGAGACACCAGTGGAGGTCGGCGGACTTGAGTTTGTGCGCGATGGCTTGCTGGCTGACGCGGCCGGGGAACTTCGGTGATTCGCCCCCGACGCCGCTGGGTTCGCTCCGCTGCTGCACGCGGCAACCAAACCGGCGAGCAGCAAGACGGGCACAATGACAGCTCGCCCGGGCGGGCTCGACGGACGCGGCATGTGGCAGCTCCTTGACTTGGGGCGGTCAGCTCGGGTGGCGGCTGCCGCGGGCGAGACTAGCTGATTCGTACCAGGTACAGGCTGGACTTGGCGCCTGTCTCGATCACGGCTGGCTGTGGGCCTGGGAACAGGTACGCGAACCCAGGCAGGCTCACCGTGCCGGAAGTCCCGGCAGTCGCGGGATTGAGCACGCTGAGCACCGAGCCCGCGCACGAATTGCAGGTCCTCGCCAGCACGAGCAGCCCGCTGGTCGTGTCAGCGATCTCCTCGAAGGTGGTCGGCACCTTCTTGGACGACTCTCGTGCCAGCGTCGTCGTGCTGTAGGTGTCCACGTCGGTGCTGCTGCCGAAGTCGAGCAGGACTACTCGGTTGCCGTCAAGCGCGAGCTGGGCCTGCGGCGCGGTGAATGCCCGGGACTTCACCCCGCCTGAGGGGGCGGCCCGGTCGAGGTACTGGGTGCTGTCGTTTGCCGCGATGCTCTCGAAGAACAGTCCAGCCTGATCAGCAGCCAGGTCGAACGGATAAGCGCGCTTCGTCACCACGTGCACTGTTGAGCTTGTCGTGCTCATCCGGCTGACCTGCGCGTACTCAAGGCCGCTTGAGTCGTTCTCCCAGTCGGTCCACGCCCACAGTGTCTTTCCTTCCACGAACAGGCCCGCTTGGGTAATGGGCGTGACAGCGCTGGTCAGCGTCCAGTGCCGGACAGCCCTCGCGCCAGGAATCGAGTACTCGGTGACCGTCAGGCCGGCCTGCACGAACAGGTCCGTCGCAGTAGCGGCCATTGCGTGGATGGTGTCGCCCGAACGCGCGGCAACCCTCTCGTGGCCGTTGGCCAGCACGGCGGTGGCGGTCTTTCCGCGGGCGAAGAACACGGCGCCGTTCGACCCCTCAGCGAACAGCAAGTCGTCGGCGTTCTTCCCCTTCGCCACGAGCGTCCTGTGTGCCACGTGCAACTGGGGCCCGGCCGGCCGGGCGGCGCGGGCAGCAGCGGCGTGGGCTGGGGGGCTGCATACCGATATCCAGGTCAGGCCCATCACAGCCGCCGCGAGTGCCCCTGCCACCCGGTGAATCCGGCTCGCAGTGGCATGATGACGGTGCGCCGCCAACGACATTCCCGGCATTTCCGATCCCCTCCGTATCCATTGACAGACGGCGTCAGTCACCGAATCGTCCTGTTGGAGCAGAACGGCCAGTCTAATGAACGTCAGGCGGCTAGGACAGGAGCGTGCGGCGCTGAAGATGCTGGCCGCGAACCCCCGCGCTGAGGATCGCGTCGCGTACGGTCAGTACTTTCGTGGGCGACATCCAGCCCTGCGAGGGCTCTCTGGAGTCAGCCGCTGACTGTCGCCGGCGAGGCCGGCGGACCTGGCCATGTGCTCGGGAACCAGGTAAGGCTGCTCGGCCGGCATCAGCCAGTCCAGCCACCGGTCCAGCAGGCTGGCATCGACATCGATGCCGAGAACCTCGGCTCCAGGACCCGTCACGCCTGGACCTTATCCGACGGCTGTCCGTTTGCTCATACTGATCAGTATCGGATACTGAACAGTATGCTATAAACTGAGGCAGTGCCTAGGGGAGTGACCAAGCGGCGGCCTGCGACGGTCAGCGCCCTGCTCGATGCCGCGCTTGAGTTGTTCGCCGAGCAGGGCTACGGGGCAACCTCCATCCCCGAGATCTGTGCCCGTGCCGGGCTTACCAAAGGCGCGTTCTACTCGAACTTCGCCAGCAAGGACGCCTTGTTCCTGGCCCTGCTCGACCGGAGCTGGGAACGCCGGGCGCAACGAATACGTGCCGTGATGCCTAGCAGCAACGCGCTGGCCAAGGCCCTCGCGCGGCACGGCATGCTGGCAGCTTCCGAGGCGGACCGGCAGTGGACGCTGGTCTCCGCTGAGTTCTCGCTGCACGCCATCCGGCGACCGGACGTGGCGGCTCTCCTGGTCGAGCACGAGGCCAGGGTCCGCTCCGAGCTCGCCGTCCTCATCACGGACGGTTTGCGCTTGGCTGGCCGCGTCCCCGTCCTGCCAGTGATCGAGCTTGCACGGATGATCGTGGCGGTGACCGAGGGCAATGACATCCAGGCGCTGACGGACGCAGCCGCCGGAGCATTCGCTCATGCCGATCTCGGACAGCAGTCCGTAGTTGCGCTACTGCTTCACTTCTCCCGGCCAGCGGAGGCCCAGTGATTACCAAGAGTCCTGCCCGGCCGAGCGCCGGCTTCGATCCAGCCGAGCACCTTCACCGGCTGCTGGCGGACGCGGGCCTGTCCACGGCAAGCACCGGGGGAGCGGTGTCCTTCGCGGGCACTGATCCCATCCTGGCCAGCCGCCTGCGGCTGGGCGCGTGCTTCGGCATCCCGGTGATGGGATGCGCGGTCGGCGCGGCCGCGCTATGGAGGCTGCGGACAGGCCAGAGCCAGAACCTCTCGCTTGACTTGAGGCAGGCTATCCATGGCATCAGCCCCGGGGCATTCTGGCACCCGACGATCAGCGAGGAGCCGCCTCCTGCGCCGCTGGTGGCCGACAACCCGTTCCTGATCGACAGCTACCGGACTGCAGACGGCAGGACGGTCATGGCCTCCGGCGTGTACCCGCACCAGGTCGTCAAGTGGTGCACGTTCCTCGACGTGCCGCCGGACCGCGAGCGGGTAGCGCAGGCCATCGCCGGGTGGGACTCGGGCGACCTGGAAGACCAGGCCAACCAGGCCGGACTGCCGCTCTGCATTGCCCGCACGGCACGGGAGTGGGCCGCCCATCCGCAGGGCCAGTGGCTCGCCGCGCAGCCGGTCGTCGCCATCGAGCGGATCGGCGACGCTCCGCCCAGGCACCTTCCGCCATCCGGCCGGCCCTTTGACGGAGTCCGCGTCTTGTCCTTCACCCACGCCATCGCAGGCCCCACTGTCGGCCGCACGATGGCCGAGCAGGGTGCCGACGTGCTGTGCGCCACCAGGCCGAACGACTTCGAGCACGACTTCATCTACAGCGAGGCCAACATCGGATCGCGGAGCGCCTACATCGACCTCACGACCGAGCGCGGCCGCGGCAACGCTGAGGAGCTGCTGGCGACGGCCAGCGTCGTGGTCAACAACCACAGGCACGGCAAGCTGGAGGCGCTCGGGATCGACGGGCGGGAGCTGGCTCGGCGGCATCCCGGCATCATCGCCGTCTCGGTCACCTGCTACGGCAACGGCGGCCCCTGGGCTTCGCGGGGCGGCTTCGACATGAACGGCTCGGCAGCCAGCGGGCTGATGAGCGTGGAGGGAACTCCTGACCAGCCGCGGCTTCCCGTCACCGGCTTGATCAACGACTACATAACCGGCTACATGGGCGCGATCGGCGCTACGGCCGCGCTGATCAGGCAAGCCAGCGAAGGCGGAAGCTGGCAGGTCAGCGTCAGCCTCACGCGCACGGCCATGTGGTGTGTCGCACTCGGCGTGGTCGATCCGGCCACGGCCGGCACGGTCCCCGAGCAGTCACTGACTGACCCGGATCCTTACGACGCCCCGAGTCCGCTTGGGCAGTTGCACATGCTCGCCCCACCGGTCAGGTTCTCCCAGACCCCGCCGCGCTGGCCGGATCCGCCGCTCGTGCCGCGCGGCTCGAGCACGCCGGCCTGGGCCGCCTAGCAGCGGACCGCCGAGGTTCGGGCAGCGCGGCCACTGGGGCAGTGCCGGTGCGGCGTCAACGGCTTGCCCGGGTAACGTGTGAGTTCCGCGTCAGATGGGGACCAGGTCTGACACAGCACGTCAGCGCCTGGTCGTGCCGTCTGGGGGGACTGCGGGGGTTGACCAATGGGCGAGGGCCTGAACCCGATCGAGGCCGGCAAGAAGCTGCACGAGCATGGCGAGTCTGAGCATCATGAGGCGGCTGAGCCCGAGCAGCACGAGGACGACGACAAGCACGCCCGCCATTCGCGGATCGTGCAGATCTGCGAGGCCGTGCTCTTGGCCTTGGTCACGATCACGGCGGCATGGGCCGGGTATTCCGCCGCGCGATGGAGCACGGCCTCGCGCGTCGACATTGCCCAGTCCTCGACGCTGCGCAATCTTGCCACCCGGCGCGATCTGGAGGCGCTGACGCTGCGGAACTTCGACGCGTCCACCTTCAACGCCTGGTTCATCGCGTTCACCCTGGGCAACCGGCAGAAAGAAGCCATCGCGGAACGGCGGTTCCGGCCCGCGTTCCGGGTGGCATTCAACGCCTGGATGGCGACGAACCCGCTGCACAACCCGCACGCACCGCCGGGACCGACGTACATGCCGCAGTACAAGCTCCCGCAGCAGGCGCAGGCCAATGCGCTGGACACCGAAGCGAACACGAAGTTCAACGCGGGCGATCAGGACGGAACCACGTCCGACAACTACGTCCGGATCACGGTCTTCCTGGCTGCCGTGCTGTTCTTGATCGGGATTGGCAGCTCGTTCAAGCTGCACGGCGTGCGATACGCCCTGATCTTGTTCGGCTCGGCGCTGCTCATCGTGTCGATTATTCTCATCACCCAGCAGCCGGGCTTGCCCAGCTGAAAGGTGGCGGAAGCAGCCTGAGAACATCCGCGGATCCGGACGCAGAACGTCCGCAATCCCCTCTAGCGTGACGCTAAACCGCCCGGGCGCAACCTTCGCGAGCAGCGAGGTGACCGCCTAGAAGTCAGCGAGGGAGAGCCATGACGGATGACAGGGCGAGCGCGATTGCCTGGCTGCTCGAAGGGGACCCGGCCATCCGCTGGCAGGTTCTGCGCGACCTGACGGACGCTCCTGCGGCCGATGTCCAAGCCGAGCGAGCCCAGGTCGAGCACGACGGCTGGGGCGCCCGCCTGCTCGCTCTGGAGGATCCCGACGGGCTCTGGGCAGGCGGCGCCTGCTTCCCCGCGGCCTACTCAGGCGGCGAGCCGGGGCAGCCCTGGACGCCGACGATGCACACGCTGCAAACCCTGCAGATCCTGGGCCTCGACCCGAAGTCGGAATCGGCCCGCCGCGCCATCGAGCTTGTCGCCGAGAACGGGCGCTGGGAGCACGCCGGGCAGCGGTATTTCGACGGGGAGGTCGAGCCATGCATCAATGGCCGGACCATCGAGGCCGGAGCGTATTTCGGCGTGGACGTCGAGCCCATTGTCGAGCGGATCCTGGGCGAGCGGCTCGCCGACGGCGGCTGGAACTGCGAGGCGGAGAACGGCTCGGTGCGATCGTCCTTCGACACGACGCTGACCGTGCTCGACGGCCTGCTTGAGTTCGAGCGCTCGGCCGGCGGGCCGGCCGAAGTGGGCACGGCTCGCCGCAGTGGCGAGGAGTACCTGCTTGCGCGCGGCTTGCTCCGCCGCAAGAGCACGGGCGACATCATCCAGCCCAAGTACCTGGAGCTCGCCTTTCCTTACTACTGGCACTACGACGTCCTGCGAGCGCTCGACTACTTCCGGCGGGCGGGCGGGGACCCCGATCCGCGGATGGCAGAGGCCGTTTCCATCGTCCGGTCCAGGCGCCAGCCCGGCGGCCGGTGGCTGATGGATCGCGTCCATCCGGGTCGCGTCCACTTCGATCTCGACGGCGCAGTGGGCGCGCCGAGCCGGTGGAACACGCTGCGGGCGCTTCGGGTGCTCCGATGGTGGGATGCCGGAACTGCTAGCTGACGGTATGACCCGGTGGCCATGGAGCGACGAAGATGCAGAGCATGTGCCCCGCGGGATCCGCGAGCACGTAGAGAGGCTCGTGCGGGTCGTCGGAGCGATCAAACCGAAGCTCGGCCCCGAGCGCCAGGGCCCGATCGCGCTGCCGTTCCAGTGCCTCGCGGTCGGGAACGGTCATGTCCAGGTGAAGTTGCTGCGGCACTTCGTGCCGTGGCCAGGTCGTCGGAGTCATCTCGCCGACTTGCTGGAAGGCCAGCTTGCGGATGCCATCGGCGTCGGTGAGCACCAGCCAGTCTGCGTCGTCGGCCGTGCCATCGACGGGCGGCTCGTCGCCAGGGCGATAAACGTAGCCGAGGAACTGCCGGTAGAACTCAGCCAGCAGGCGAGCATCAGTAGTGTCCAGCGCTGTCTGGAGCAGACGCGGGTACTCCGCACTGCCTTGCTCCTGCATGTGGTCGTCCTCCAAGCTCTCAATGCCGGCGGCAGTTCTTGTATCGATACTGCTACGGAATCCGTCAGCTGTGGCGCAAAGCGCAGGGCACGATCAGCGCGCGAGGGCCAGGAGATCCGCGACGGCCTTCTCGCTGGCAGCTCGCCTCAGGTAGCCGATCGCCACCACTGCGGCGACTGCCCGGCACCAGGCGAACAGCCGACCTGCGTCCAGCCCGGACGCTGACGCTAGGGCCTCGCACCGGCCCTCGACGCCAGCGCCCTCTCGGCCGGGACCGTCACGTCCGGGACCGTCACGTCCGGCACCGTCGAGCAGGTAATCGACAGCGTCGAAGCACGGGTCTCCGACGCAGGCTCTCGGGTCGATCGCTACTAGCCCGCGTGTGGTCCCGCCGTCAAGGACATTGCCCAGATGCAGGTCACCGTGCAGCAGAACCTGAGCCGTCTGCGTCGCCACGAGGGCATGGCACCGGCCTGCGCCCCGTTCCACGTCTGCGCGGCTTACCCAGGGCGCGACTTGCGGATCGGAGACCAGCTGGCCGATCCGCTCGTGGAACCCGTCACACTGGGCGCGCAGCTCGCGCGGGTAGCAATCGGGTACCGGAGCGATGTGCAGCGCGGCGAGCAAGTCAGCCCACTGGCGAGCGGAAGGCGGCGGCTCAAGCGCGTCAGCTCGCGTTCCTGGCTCGACTCGCTCAAGCAGCACCGCGCCGGATCCGGTGTCGGCCGCCAGCACCTCCGGGACCCTGCCGCCAGCGCTGAACAGCTTCAGCGTCGCAAGCTGCTCGGCCACGACCGGCAGGTCCGGGCTCAGCTTCAGGACCGCGGGAGCGCCATCGGATGTCGCGCACCGAATCGCGATGGAACTGTTCCCGCTCGGAAAGGGCTCACCAAGCACCAGTCCCCACCGCCTGGCCAGGGAGTCGGCCAAAGCCGGAAGTCCAGCGCACCAGGCCGCGACACCGCTCCCGTACCTGCGCGTCAGGCGCATGGTCAGCTGGTCGACGTCCATCGCGGCTAACCTACTTGGTGTAGGCGGAGCCAAGACGGACGTGCCACCTGCCGGGCCGCACGAAAAAACGTTGATGACGACAGGTGCCGGCCAGCATGATCGCGGTCATGGCGGTTGAGCTGCACGTGGCATCGGCCGGCCGGTGCCCGGAGCTGCTGCTCAGGCCGTGGCAGGCGGGAGACATGCCTGACCTGGTGGCGGAGATGGTCCGCGAGTACCCGATCGGTGGGCTCGCGTCTCATCCTGAGGTTCGCCCGCAGGACCCGCCCGAGAAGGGTCGCTGGAGCGGGCCGAGGGATGAAGGCGAAGCGGTGCTCTGGCTCGCCGGCCAGGACCTGGGCTGGCGGCTGGGCGACTGGCTAACCCTCGCGGTCCTCCAGGCTCGCTCAGGCGGCGGATACGCGGTGGCCGGGCACGTCAGCCTGAAGAATCGCGAGCCAGGCGGGCCGGTCGGCCATCGCGAGACCGCGGAGATCGGCTACTGGACCGCCGTTCCCGCCCGCGGCCTGGGCATCGCCCCCGCAGTGGTCCGGGCGGTCACCACGTGGGCCTTCGAGAACCTCACCGCGACCGGGCTTAGCCGGATCATGCTGGTTCACGATCTGGACAATCCGGCGTCATGCCGGGTCGCTGACAAAGCCGGGTACCCATTCCAGGAGCTCAGCCCGGCAAGGCCGCCGTTGTGGTTTACCGACGGTCACATCCATATGCGGTACGCCAGCTAACCAGCACGGCGGGAACGCCTTCTCAGGCCCCTGGGATCCGCGTCAGCTCGAGGTTGAGCCAGCCCGCAAGCCCGGCGATCTCGTCGTCGACTGCGGTGGCGATCGCCGGGGTGAAGGTCACGTCCTGATGGATCGCGTTAACCCGCAGCACGCGGGCCTTTCGGTCAGCGGTCGCGTCGAGCTTGCCGACCAGCCGGTCGCCGTACAGGATCGGCAGCGCGAAGTAGCCCCACCTGCGGCTGGCCGCAGGTTTGTACATCTCGAGCTGGTAGTCGAACTCGAACAGCTCGGAGAGCCGCTTGCGGTCATGGATCAGCCGGTCAAACGGCGACAGCAGCGCCGCCCGCCCCTCGAATGGCTGACCGAGCAGCGACGGGTCGACGCGCCACTGCCCGCGCACGCCGGCAACCTCGGCAGGCTCTCCGGCCTCACCGACATCCAGGGGCTCGACCGGGATTTGCGTGCCGCGCGCACGCGCGATGCCCAGGGCGCGCAGCCGCCGCTCGTTGCGAATCCTGCTCGCCTCGTCCTCCGGCACCGCCGGGACATCCGGGTAAACGCGCTCAGCCAGGTCCCAGAGCCGCTCTGAGCCGATCCGGCCCGCGATGGCGACCTCGCCCCGCCGCATCATGAGCTCCAGCAGCTTCGTCACGTTGCGGTTGTTCGTCCACCCGGTCGACTGCCACGGCACCGCGCAGCTGTCGGGCAGCTCGCGCGAAGGCAGTGGCCCGGTCGCGCCAAGCCGCCGCAGGATGTCCACGCGGCACGCGTCGTTGGCGCGCACCCACTCAACGGCTTCGCGCCAGCCTGACCCAGTCCGCCATTTCTCCATTCCGGCGTAGTAGAGCGGCAGGTCCTCGCGCGGCCGGATAGTCGCCAGCAGCTCAAGCAGCACGCGTTCCTCTTGCGCGGCGTCCAGGTGCGCCGGCGAATAGGACGAGCCGAGCCGGCTCCACGCCACCAGGTCCGCGTTCGGGGCGATGGCTGCGGTCGGATCGAGCTGGAGCAAGGTCAGGTGGCGGACGACCTCGACCAGCGACGTCGGCCGCGCGCTGTCCAGCAGCTGCGCGCGCACCGCGATCCTGCGCGCGTCAGCCCGGGAGAGTTCATGGATGCCCACGGATTCAGCCTAGGACTGCCGCGACCGGCTTCGGGCCAGCTCCTTGGTCAGCGCACCTTGCGGCCAGCCTGGTAGACAGCGCGGATGTTGGCCTTCAGGTTGGCTAGGTCGAATGGATCGCCGGCGACAGCGACGAGGTCGGCGCGCTTGCCCGGCATGATCGTGCCGATCTCGTCGGCCAGCCCGAGCAGCTCGGCAGCCGAGCTCGTCGTGGCCGCCAGAACCTGCGCGGGGGTCATCCCCCCAGCGAGCATCAGCGGCAGCTCATCGAGATTGGTGCCGTGCGGGCCGACGCCGGTGTCGGTGCCCATCGCGATCCTGACGCCAGCCGCGACGGCGCGCTTGAACGCGTCGGCGTGCGCGGTCACGACCTCCTGTGCCTTGGCGAGGACCCCGTCAGGCAGCTGACTGCCTGAAGCTGCCGCGGTGAGCACGGCGTGCGGCGCCACCAATGTCGGGACGAGCCAGGTGCCCTTCCCCAGCATCATGTCGATGGCCTCATCGTCGAGGTAGATGCCATGCTCCACGGACCGAACGCCCGCCCGCACCGCGTTCTTGATCCCGTCCGTGGCTTGCGCGTGCGCCATGACCGCGAGCCCGGCGGCACGGGCTTCGGCCATTAGCGCCTCGAGCTCGTCGGGGCGGAACTGGGCGTGCCGCGGATTGTCCCGGGGTGACAGGACGCCGCCAGACGTGTGGACCTTGATGACGTTGGCGCCTGCGCGGATGATCTCCCTGACGCGCTTGCGCATCTCCTCTGGCCCGTCCACGACGCCAGACGGCCGGCCGGGGTGAGCCGCCATCAGCGACGTGGTGAGGCCGGACGGAAGCCAGCCGTCACCATGCCCGCCTGTCTGGCTGAGCGCGGTGATCGAGATCCGCAACCGCGGCCCCTCGATCACGCCGTCCTCGACCGCGCGCTGGACGCCGAGGTCAGCGCCGCCGGCGTCGCGCACGGTGGTAATGCCGCAGTCCAGGGTTGCCTGAAGGTTCCCGACGGCCTGGAAGAAGTGATAGGAGAACGGCCGTTGCAGGCGCCGCACCAGATCGACACCGGAGACCATCACGTGCACGTGGCAGTCGATCAGGCCAGGCAGCAGCGTGAGCCCGGACACGTCGACCTGCTCGTCGCCGTCCAGCCCGGTGCCTACATCGAGGATCCGGCCGTCGGCGATCGCCACGTCAGCACCGGCTATCGCCGTGCCCGTTCCGTCGAAGACCTGCCCGCCGCTGAGTACCGTCCTGGTCATCTGCTCCCGCCTCCGTCACCTGTTCCGAGCGCTCGCCACCTCGCACTGCCCATAATCGCGTATTTCGGGTTCCGCGAGGTGGCTGGAGCGCGGGGAGCGCACGAGGAGGGCAACCTCCCGGCAGCGATCTTGGAGTTGCGACCTGGCATGGGCGTGGGCCACAATAGCGGCTGGCGATGAGGCTCGCCCCAACCGCGGCTCGGCCGCTGATGGCTTCTACCCACGAGAATCATCCTGGGAGGATCCATCATGACTGACGAGGTGTCCGAGCAGCCCGGCAATGAACCCGGGGGCGGTCAGCCCCCCGCCCCGCTTCCGGTGCCGCAGACGTGCTAGCTGCGTCGCTGCCTATTCCGCTCATCCAGGTCCTGCAAGTCCTGACGATCATCGGCGCTGGCCCAGGCGTCTCTGGCGTGATCGCGCGGGTGGAGGCGCGGCTGCAAGGGCGGCGCGGGCCCCGGGTGCTGCAGCCGTATTACGACCTGGCGAAGCTCTTCCGCAAGGAAGCGCTGGCTCCCGAGGGGGCAAGCTGGGTGTTCCTGGCCGCGCCGGTGGCGGCATTCACTTGCTACCTGACGGTGCCGCTGCTCATTCCGGTCCTCACGACGTTCCCGCTGCCGCTCGGCTACATGGGCGACATCCTGGGCGGCGGGTTCATCTTGTCACTGGCCAGCTTCCTGGTGGCGGTGGCGGCGCTTGAGACGGGCAGCCCCTACGCGCAACTGGGCGCCAGCCGGGCAAAGACCTTCGGCGCCATCACTGAGCCGGTGATCCTGTTCGTGGTCTTCACGGTGGCGCTGCTGACCGGGACAGACCTGCCGTACGCCCTGGCAGCGACAGTGCGCTCGTCGGCCGGGCAGATCATCCGCCCCGCGCACGTGCTCGCGGCAGCTGCGCTGTTCATGGTGATCTTGTATGAGACCGGGCGGATCCCCGTGGAAACCCATACGGGCACCAACGAGTTCGGGATGATCGAGGAGGCCCGGCCTTTCGAGCACTCGGGACCGTACTTCGCGCTGCTGAAGTGGGGGTCGGCAGCCAAGCAGATGATCTTGTACACGATCCTGCTCAACGTGTTCGTGGCGCCGTGGGGGCTGGCGACGACGCACCAGCTCGGCGCGATCGCGATCGCGGTGGTCGCGCTGCCAGCGAAGGCATGCGTGCTCGGTGGCGTCGTCGCCGTCATCGACAACTCCTTCGCCAAGCTGCGGCTGTTCAAGATCACTGAATTCGCCGCGGCGGCGCTGCTGCTTGCCGTGCTTGGGGTCTTCACCTTGTACCTGGGAGGTGGCTGATGGACCCGGCGCAAGCGCCGAGCGCTTACACGGGCGCAGCCAACGTCATCGCGGTGCTGATCCTGCTGGCCGAGTTCGGCATGTTCCGCCAGGCGCTCGTGCGCGATCAGGTCCGCCTGTATGCAGGGCAATCCGCGCTGATCGGGCTGCTCGCAGTGCTTGTCGGCGCCTCGCACCACCGGCCGGAACTTTACGTGCTGGCTGGCCTGACAGTCGGGCTGAAGGCAGTCGCGATCCCGCTGCTGCTTCGCCGCCTGCTGCGCTCGACGGAGCGGGAGGACTTCTTTGACGCGGGCCACGACATAGCGGGCAGTGGTGGCCTCGGGGTGGCCAGCACCGTGCTCATCGGGATCGGGGTTGCGGCGTTCGGATTCTTCTCGGCGAAGGTGCTCCCGGTCAGCGGCGCTGGCGCGCCGGTAACGGCGCTCTCGGTCTCGCTATCCGTGGTGCTCGTGGCCTTCGTGCTGATGATCCATCGTCGCGACGTGGCATCCCAGGCGATCGGCCTGTTCTCGCTCGAGAACGGCATCTCTCTCGCGGCGCTGGTCGTGGCGGCCAGCCTGCCGCTCATCCTCGAGGTCGCGCTGCTGTTCGACTTGCTACTCGCCGTCGTGGTCTTCGGCCTGCTGATCAGGCTGCATCACGGCCGGGCCGAAACGCTGTCCACCGCCGACCTGACTGAGCTGCGAGGCTGATCGTGACCGTCGTCGTGCTGATCCTGCTGACCCTGCCGCTGGCGGCCGGCCTCGCCGCCGCCCGCCTGCCATCGCGGGCAGGCGGAGCGGTTTCAGCGGCCGCGGGCATTGCCAGCTTCTGCCTGGTGGTCGCGCTGATCCCGGCGGTCACGCAACGTGACATCGCGCTCTTCGGCATCGTCCGCGTCGATGCGCTGAGCACCGTCTTCCTGCTGGCGACCAGCTTCCTGTACGCGTGCGTGGCGGTGTACTCGCTCGGCTACCTGAAGACGGGGGAGCACGACGCGGATGCCTTCCGGAAGCATCGCCGGTTCTGGCTGGGGCTGAACCTGTTCGCGTGGACGATGCTCGTCGCGCCCGCAATGAGCAACCTCGCGCTGCTGTGGGTCGCGATCGAGGTCACCACGATCATCTCCGCGTTGCTCGTCGCCCTGGACGGCACCGACGGGGCCGTTGAGGCGGCCTGGAAGTACGTGCTGCTAGCGTCGGCTGGCCTGGCGATCGCGCTGCTCGGCACGATCTTCTTGTACTACGCCGGCGCTCACGTCCTGGGCCAGTCGTACAACCTCGCGTTCGCGCCCCTGCTCAGTGCGGCCGGCAAGCTTCCGCACACCGTGGTCCGGCTGGCCTTCGTGCTCGCGGTACTTGGCTACGGCACGAAGGTCGGCCTGTTCCCGGTCCATACCTGGCTGCCTGATGCGCACTCCGAGGCGCCGACGCCGGTGTCGGCGTTGCTGTCAGGATCGCTGCTGGCGGTGAGCTTTTACGCCATCCTGCGTTTTTACCAGGTTGCCGCCGGCGCGCTCGGCTCAGGATTTCCCCGCGACGTCCTGCTCGTCTTCGGCGTGGCTTCGCTGCTGATCGCGGCCCTGTACCTGGTCGACCAGCGGGACTACAAGCGGCTGCTGGCCTATTCCAGCATCGAGCACATGGGCATCCTGGCCGTCGGCGTCAGCTTCGGCGCCCCCATCGCGCTGGCGGGTGTGCTGCTGCACGTCCTGGCGCATGCGGCCGCCAAGGGCAACGCGTTCATGGGCGCAGGCGTCCTGGTGCGCAAGTTCGGCACCAAGCGGATCAGCGCGGTGACAGGCGGCCTTGACCGGC
>JASHXW010000511.1 GCA_030043395.1 Streptosporangiaceae bacterium | reverse complement strand
CCGAGATCGAGGCGTCGTCCTCGGACTGGGACAAGGAGAAGCTCCAGGAGCGCGTGGCCAAGCTGGCGGGCGGCGTTGCCGTCCTGCGGGCCGGAGCAGCGACCGAGGTTGAGCTCAAGGAGAAGAAGCACCGGCTGGAGGATGCGATCTCGGCCACCAGGGCAGCGATCGAGGAGGGCATCGTCGCTGGCGGCGGGAGCGCTCTGATCCACGCGTCGGCGAGCCTCGGCGACCTGGGCTTGAAGGGCGACGAGGCGACGGGCGTCGCGGTCGTCCGCCGGGCACTGCTCGAGCCCGGCCGGTGGATCGCCCTGAACGCCGGCGCCGAGGGCGGCGTCGTGGTGGCCGCCATCGCCGACCTGCCTGCGGGTCACGGCTACAACGCCGAGACCGGTGAGTACGGCGACCTGCTGGCGCAGGGCGTCATCGACCCGGTCAAGGTGACCAGGTCGGCCGTTCAGAATGCCGCATCCATCGCCGGGATGCTGCTCACGACCGAGGCGCTGGTGACCGACAAGCCGGAGAAGCCTGAGGCCGAGGACGGCCACGGGCACAGTCATGGCCACGGTCACACGCACTAGCTGAAACTGGCAGCTGGCCAGAACGGGCCGGGACCCCTGTGCGGGGGCCCGGCCCGCTTGCTTGGCACGGTTCCCTGCGCGAGGACCTACGGCCCGGTTGTCTTGGCGGCTAAGTCGTGCACGGGTGTACTGGATAGTCCCGAGATTCCCCGCCTGGCTCGTTACATTATAAATAGCTGTCATTACATTACTTTTGCCTTACGAATTGCCAGGTATGGAACGGTCCGTTCCCAAAATTTTTGACGTTTAATTCCATGATTAAACTGCGCCTTTACCTGGGCATCATGCATTCGTGACCGCTGGATGCGTGCGGCATATACCTGCCGAAGGGAAAGCGCATGAATAACCTGGCTGCCATAGGCGACGGCGCGGCTGCGACGGACGACGGGGCGACCATCACCGACCTGACCACGCTCGCTGCACGTGGCCAGCCAGCAGCGATCGAGTCGCTACTCGGCCAGATCAGGCCGATGGTGGTCAGGTACTGCCGCGCGAGGCTCAGCCACCTCGCTGCCCATCACCACGTGGCTGAAGATGTCGCGCAGGACGTGTGCATCGCGGTGCTGACCGCGCTTCCGCGCTATCGGGACATGGGACGGCCATTTGCCTCTTTTGTCTTCGGAATTGCCTCGCATAAGGTCGCGGACGCACGCCGGACGGCCGCGCGGCTGGCGATTCCGACCGAGGAACTGCCAGACGCGCCAGACGACCAGCCGGGCCCCGAAGAGACTGCTGTCGCTGGCGCGGAATCGCAGCGCGCCCGCGCCCTGCTGGCGCGGTTGCCTGAGCACCAGCGTGAGCTGCTCGTCCTGCGCGTGCTGAGCGGGATGACGGCAGAGGAGACGGGAGCAGCGCTTGGCATGTCGGCCGGCGCGGTCCGGGTCGCGCAGCACCGCGCCCTGGCTCGCCTGCGTGCGATCGCGCTCGAGGAGACGTACGCAACCAGCGCCTTAGCGCACGCCTGAGCGCTGACGATTCTCAGCACGACGACTCACGGGCCGGGGCGACGGCGCGGCGATTGAGCTCGGAGCGCTGACGATTCTCAGAGGCGGCGCAGAGGAATCCCTGAGCGCTTGCCGAGTATTGGCTGCGAAACTTGCTCGGTGGCGGCCACCAGGGCGGCGCTCGGAAAGGGGACAGGGCGTGCGGATCAGGCGCTGGCTCAGGTGGGTGATCGCCGGTGCGGTCGTCATTGTCGTGCTGGCGGTAGGCGGGCCCTTCGTATACATCCACTTTATCGAGGGCCCCGCGCCTGCGCCGCTCGGGCTGAAGTCCAGTTCTAGCCCGTCTGCCGGGGCGACCGGGAATGGCAGCGGGGCTGGGGGTGACAGCGCTGCTACGCCAGTGGCCGGGAGCTGGGTAACCGGATCGGGCTCGGTCGTCGAGTACCGGGTCAAGGAGGTTCTGCTCGGCCAGGACAACCTGGCCGTCGGCATGTCGCATGATGTCAGCGGGCGCGTGACGATCAGCGGCACGACGGTGACGGCAGCCGCGTTCTCGGTGCGGATGGCGACGATCCACAGCGACGAGAGCGAGCGGGACGTCCAGTTCGACGGCCGGATCATGGACGTCTCCGCTTATCCGACCGGGACGTTCGCGCTGACCAGCCCGATCAAGCTGGCACCCCTGCCAGGCAACGGCGTGATCAGGACCTACTCGGCGAGCGGGAACCTGACCCTGCATGGCCACACCAGGCCGGTCAGCTTCAAAGTCTCAGCCGAGCGGAACGCGACGCAGATCAAGATCTCCGGCTCGATCCCGGTGGCTTTCGCTGACTGGGACATCCCCAATCCCAGCTTCGGCAACTTCGTCACCACGCAGAACCACGGCATCCTGCAGTTCCTGCTCGTGCTCAGCAAGGCCTGAACGGGCTGGGCCAGACAGCCTCACGCCTTCACCGGCGCGTCAAGCTGCCTGGACTCCTGTGCCCGCCAGAACGCCGTTCCGCCGCACAGCACGATGACCGAGCCGATCAGCAAGGTGGGCCCGGCGCCGATGTGCAGGAAGCCCAGGGCGCCGGCGAAGGCGCCGAGCAGCATCGCCGCGATGGCCGCCAGTTTCCGGCCGGCCTGCGGATTGCTGCCGCCTGCTAGCGAGGAGTCGGCCGCGAGTCCGGTCAGCGTCATCGTCAGCACAGTGGTAGTCAGGTCGGGCACGGCCAGCCGCCGGATGGTCGAGTTCCGCATGCCCATCCCGAACGCGAGCACGGCGATGATGGTGAACCGCGGCCAGCCGGCCGAGGTAGTCGTCACGCCAAATGCCACCCCCGCGGCTGCGGCGGTCGCGACGGCCTCGGTTGTCATTGCGATGAGCAGCAGGTGTCGCCGGGATGGCAATCGCCTCGCCACGCGCCCGGCAGCCGCGGCTCCGAGCAAGAATGCCCCGAGGGAGGTCAGGCAGGCCGGCGCCGAGAACCCTTTAGCTCCGGCGGCAGCGAAGCCGAGCAGGACCACGTTGCCAGTCATGTTCGCGGTGAAGACGTGCCCGAGTCCGAGGTAACTCACTGCGTCGACCAAGCCGCTGATGACGGTCAGGCCGATGAGCGCATAGAGCAGGAGCCTTCCCGGCTCATTGGATGCCACGAGACGGTTACTATCACCCGGTCGCCGAGGTCGGCCGGGCAGGTCTCAGCGGCAGGCAAGCGAGATGAGGATCTGGCGTTGACCGACGACCCGCGTGGCTATGCCGCTGCGCTGACCGAGCGGCTGGCTGGCGCCTGCGGCGGCATGCTCGTCGCGGCCTACCTGCACGGATCGGCCGCACTCGGCGGCTGGGTCGCGCAGCACAGCGACGTGGACATGCTCTTCGTCGTAGCGGACGAGATGACTCCTGATGTCGTGACGACGGCTGGCGAGATTCTTCTCGCTGCAGGAGCGGACTGTCCGGGAAGCGGGCTGGAGTGCAGCCTCGTCACCGCTGAGGCGGCACGTCGCCCGGCCGCGCCCTGGCCCTTCGTCGTCCACGTCGCCTCCGGCGCAGGGCAGCGGAGTGCCTCGGGCGCAGAAGGGAACAGCGCTTCTGGCGCAGGACAGCAAAGTGCCACCGGCGCGGAAGGGCAGGGCACCTCAGCTCCGCGGGAGCGGACGTTGCATCTGGGCAAAGAGTCCGCCGGCGACCCGGACCTGATCATGCATTACGCCGTCTGCCGGGCGGCTGGGATAACGCTGCTCGGCCCGCCACCATTGGACAGCATCGGACCAGTTGACCGGGCCATCGTGCTGGGCTACCTGGCCGACGAACTTGGCTGGGGCCTGGCCAATGCCCCGGAATGCTACGCGGTGCTGAACGCGTGCCGGGCGCTGGCGTTCCTCGGCGACGGGCGGATCGTGTCCAAGGTGGCCGGCGGGGTCGCGGCGGTGGAGTCCGGCGCAGCGCCGGGCGAGCTCGTGCGCCGAGCGCTCGACCAGCAGGAGGGCAGGTCAACCAGGCGGCGGCCTGGACCGGAGGCGGCCAAGTTCGTTCAGGGCGTCGCCGATGCGCTGCGAGCCGCCGCAAGGCCTGCTCAGGCATGATGGCCCCGCCGGACTCCAGCTCGCCCGGCCAGAACTCGGACGCGCGCACCGGCCGGACGGGTGTGGGCGTCCGGGATCATGAGCGTTCGGTTGGGAGCCGGTCAGTTCGGACGCGCGCACCGGCCCGACGGGTGTGGGCGTCCGGGATCCTGAGCGTTCGGTGGGGAGCCGGTCAGTTCGGACGCGCGCACGCGTGCGCCCGGTGTGGGCGTCCGGGATCATGAACAGCCAGCCAGAGAGTGGCTTCCCGGCGGGGCCGGGCCGCTTCCATCATCGGTCAGCCTGAGGGAAGAGTTCGCGGGCGCAGGACGGACAGGGTGACCGCGAGGGTGACGGGGAGCGGGTCAGGAAGCACACTGATCTGCTCGGCGAGGACGTCCGGATCGACGTGCCAGGAGCTCGGGCCCATCGCGGCAAGCGCGTTCACCGCCCCGTGCCGCAACTCCACAGTGCGGCCGAGGTCGTCCTGGCTAACCAGGTCGAAGTACGGCCCGAGCTGGCCG
>JASHXW010000510.1 GCA_030043395.1 Streptosporangiaceae bacterium | reverse complement strand
CAGCGGCCCCGGGTCCGGTGACAAGAAAGGCCGCCGAGATATTCAGGCTCAGGTCGGCCGAATCGCCCGATCCGTGACGGCAGGGGACCAGGCGAGCAATTAAAACTGAGCCGTGACCAATGGGGGCCCCATTGATCACGGCTCAGCCTGGTTCAGGACTCCGTGAAGAGTTCTTCGATCTCGCTGTCGACGTCGATGTAGTCGCTCTCCGAGCCGACCGGGATGATCCCGTAGGTGCTGCGCAGGAACTCCGCGGTGTGACTCAGCGGCGCCTCGAAGTGGGCCTCGCCGAAGGGCGAGGAGAGCGTGATGTTCAGGATGTCCGCACCGGGGCTGTCTTCTGGCCAGACCTGAACATCGCCCTCGCCGGCCCGTGCCTCGAGGCCAGCTGCCAGCAGTTCCCGCGCGAAGATCCACTCAACCGGCTCGTCTGTGCCGACGTGGAACGACATCTTGATCGCATAGGGGTCGTCGGCGCAATAGTCGAGGCTGGCCACCAGGGGGACGGCTCCGTGCTCGGGAACCACCAGGCTGAGGCCCAGCTCAGCGGAGACCGTAACGCTGTTCATCATGGGGTTCTGACCTTTGCCTTGTGCATCACGGAGAACCGTCATGCGTGATTGGTGCGGTGCCATCGCATTTGATGGACATTGGTTCCGCGGAACTAAATGCCTTGGGGGTAGATTCCGCGATACCGGCCGCTCGTAACGTCGGTCACTGCCCATCAAACTACTTGTGACCTGGGCAAACGCTTCACGAACGCTTCAGGATTCAGAACGCCGAACTTCGCTCAGACTGTTCCAGAGACGTGCGTTCACACAGTGTGACCTTGATCTCACTCCTGGTGTGGGAGGGCGCGCGAAGAGTCTTGGCGCCGCATGGCGGGATTCGCAGTGCCTTGAGCGCGGCAGATCTTCGATGTCAGCCCGCAGCCCGATGCGCTACTCTGTGATGGCCCGCAGGCCCGTGAGCGCCTGCGGCGCGGGCGATTGGCTCAGCGGGAGAGCGCCTCGTTCACACCGAGGAGGTCACTGGTTCGATCCCAGTATCGCCCACCGAATCCCGTCCAGTTCAGAGGCTTACAAAGAGCAAGCCGGGACGAGGCCGCGCAGCCCGAAGGCGTGGTCTGGTGGCTGGACGCCTCCTGGGATCTCCACGATGCGCAGCTTGCCGGCTCGCCTTGCCGGCTCGCTTCAGGCCACGCGACCTCAGCTGAGCCGAATCGGCTCTCAGGAGTCGGCGATGCTGCTGATCAACGCAGTAGCGCGGGCGATGACCGCGCGGTCTTCGGCGCTGAGGGCGCGTAGCTGATCATCTAGCCAGGCGTTGCGCTGTGCCCGGGCGGCCCTGGCGAGTCCTGCGCCTTCGGCGGTGGCGCTGAAGAGTACCTTGCGCCCGTCGCCGGGGTCTGGGGTGCGTACGGCGTAGCCGGCTGACGTTAGGCGGTTCACGGTCTGGCTCATGGAGGCGGGCGAGACCCGGTCGTGGTCGCTGAGTTCGGTGAGGGTCTGCGGTCCGTGCTTCTGGAGGCGGCTGAGCACGGCAAGTGCCGCGTCTCCGAGGCTGCCTTCAGCGCGCTCGCTGCGGAAGCGGCGGTAGAGGCGCGCGACGGCGGAGCGCAACTGTCCGCCGAGGTCAGCTTCCACGCCCTCGGCTGGCTCCTCGAGATTTGCGCTCTTCTCCATAGCTCCTTAGTATACCTAATAAATTCTTTCGTGTACCTAAACAAGAGGAGTCATGCCAGCAAATCCCATCGGCGTCGCGCTGCGTAACCGGCGCGCTGGCGACCACACCCTCATCTGGGCGCGTCCCGACCTGCGGGCCCCGGAGAACTTCACCCTTACCAGCCCCGCCTTCGATCACGGGGCCCCGATACCGGATAAGCACCGCGGCCGGCTGTTCAGCGCGAACATCTCACCGGCGCTCAACTGGACGCAGCCGCCGGCCGGCACGGTTGAGCTCGTGCTCATCGTGCAAGATCCCGACGTCCCTTTCGGGAAGCCAGCCACCCATGCGCTCACGCTGGGCATCGACCCCGCGCTGGAGGGCATCCCGGAAAACGCCCTCACCAACCCGAGCCCGCTTCCGGGTATCCGGCACGGGAAAGGAACCCTCGGCCGCCGCGGCTGGGCCGGACCCATGCCGCCCCGCTCACACGGACCCCACTGCTATGTTTTCCAGCTCTTCGCGCTCGACCAGGCAACTGAGTTGCCAGCCGGCTTCGCCCTTGATCAGGTGATTCCCGCCATCGCAGGCCACGCCATCGGCCGCGCCCGGCTGGACGGGACTTACGAGATCCGCTAGCAGGCACCGGTGAGCTGGCAGTTCAGGCCTGGCCTTCTGCCGACTTGATAATGACCGTGAGCGTCCGGCGCAACGCAGCTTCCTCCGCCGGGCTGATCGAGCTCAGGACAGAGGACTCGACCTCAGCGTTGACCGACTCGAGGTCACGCGCGAGCTGACGGCCCTTGGCGGTGAGGCACAGGACTCGCCGGCGCCGGTCAGAGCTGTCGGTCTGCCGCGCCAGGAGGTCCCGCTCAGCCAGGGAGTCCACGACCGGGACGCAGTTGCGCGGGTCGACGCCGATCCTCTCGGCCAGCTGCCGCTGACCGAGAGAGTCCGCCTCGAACAGGGTCATGATCGCCTTGAACTGGGTCGGGGTCACGTCAAACTGCGCAAGCATCTCCACCCAGCGGCGGCGCGCTGCAGCGCCCGCGATGGCGAGCAGGTATGCGGTACCGCCCTGGAACCCCGAGTCATGCGATGCCGGCATGGCACCAACCATGCCTGCCGGCAGCGGCGATGTCACGCAGGCCGGTCCTCCAACAGACATGACACATGATAGACATAGAACATGTCTAGTTAGGAGAGTGGTCAGCATGAGCATGGAGAACCGTTTCGCGGGCCGGTCGGCACTGGTCACCGGCGGCAGTCGCGGCATAGGAGCGGCAATCGTCCGGCGCCTTGTCGCCGAGGGAGCCGACGTTGCCTTCTCGTACAACACCGGGGATGCGGAAGCCGCCGCCGTAGCCCGGGCAGTCCAGGATGCCGGCCGCAGCGCCGTCCCTCTGCAGGCCGACCTGGCTCACCCCGAGTCAGCTGGCGCGCTGGTCGACGCGGCGCTCGCTCAGCTTGGGAAGCTGGACATTCTCGTCAACAACGCAGGCGTCACCTACTGGGCGCCGCTGGCCCGCATCCCGCTCGATCAGTTCGACCGGCTTGTCGCCGTCGACGCCAGGGCGCCATTCCTGCTGATGCAGGCGGCGGCGGACGCACTGTCGGATGGCGGACGGATAGTCAACGTGTCGTCGGCGGTTACAAGCACTGCGCTCGCCGGCAGCTCGCTCTACGCGGGCGTCAAGGCATTCGTCGACCAGATGACGAGGGTCGCCGCCATCGAGTTCGCGCCACGCCGGATCACGGTCAACGCCGTCGCGCCCGGAACTACCGCGACCGGCCGGCTGGCAGAGCCCACCCCTGAGCAACGGGCCGAGATGGGCGCCTCGTTCACCCTGGGCCGCTTGGGCGAGCCGGCCGACACGGCCGCGCTCGTCGCCTTCCTGGCATCGCAGGAAGCGGGCTTCATCACCGGTCAGGTCGTCTACAACAACGGAGGTCAGCTACGGCCAGTCGGCCGGCCAGGGTGAGGTCCGGGCTTCGGGCGGGCACGCCGTGGAAGCCACACGCTCTGTAATCAATGGTTTACGCGATCATGAGGTAGCCGGGTGGACGAGCGGGTATCTCGCTTGGTGACGGAGCGTAGTCAATAGGCTACGGGCCGCCGCTTCGTGATGGGCGGGTCAGGACAGGGTGGAGGGGGCACCGTGCTGGGACGGGTGTCAGGAACCAAGACGGCCGGGGACGACGGGGGAGCACCCAAGCGCCAGGGCCTGGCCTTGAAGGCAACGCTCATCGGCCTCGCGGCCGCCGTGCTCGCCGTCGTCGTGGTGGTCGTGCTGGTGACAACCAGCTCGAACCACGCGCCCGGTCATCACAGTGCCGCACCGAGCGGCCCTCCTGTCCCGCTGCATGTCGTGTCCGTCACGCCAACGGCCAGATCGTCCGGCGTGGCAGGCGACTCGACGATCGCGATCACGTTTTCCACGGAGGTCGCCGCCAGCGGCGCCAAGCCGACTCTCAGCCCGAACGTGCCGGGCACCTGGCAGGCGGTGGGAAAGACCCTCACCTTCACGCCGAATACGCCGCTGGCGCCGACGACGAAGTACACGCTCCGGCTGCCTGCCGGAACTGCCGGGCTGCATTCCAGCACCGGCGGAGTACTGGCCAGGCCGATGTCCGACACCTTCACGACGGCGGCCTACTCCCAGCTGAGGCTGTCCGAGCTGCTAGGGCAGCTCGGCTACCTGCCGCTGACGTGGAAGCCAGCCAGCGGGGACCGGATAACCGGTGCGCCCACCGAGGTCGGCATGGTCGGCCAGGAGAACATGGCTTACAGTGCGCCAGCGGGATCGTTCAGCTGGAATCCGGGATACCCGGCGGAACTGCATGCGCAGTGGGCACCCGGGCGGGCGAACCCGCTTCTGGCAGGTGCGGTGATGGCCTTCAAGGCCCAGCACAACATGCTGATCACCGCCAGCCTCACCCCCAAGTTCTGGCACGCGCTCTTCCTCGCCGACGACAGCGGCCAGCTGAACTCCGTCGGGTACACCTACGCGATCGCCAACAAGGGATCACCGGAGACGCTCACCATCTGGCACGACGGCCAGGTCGTGCTGCACAGTCTCGCCAACACGGGCATCCCGGCCGCGCCGACGGTCGACGGGACCTTCCCGGTGTACGAGCGGTTCCTCAATACGATCATGTCGGGCACGAACCCGGACGGCAGCACCTACTCAGACCCCGTGAAGTTCGTGTCCTACTTCAACGGCGGCGATGCCGTGCACTACTTCCCGCGTCCCGGCTACGGGTACCCCCAGAGCCTGGGCTGCGTCGAGCTACCGTACAGCGCCGCCGAGCAGGCCTTCCCGTACCTGACCTACGGCAGCCTGGTGACCGTCATGGGCAACGCCTGACCGCACTAGAGGGGCGCTGGCCAGTCAGGTCAGCGGTGCTGAGCCGCCTGCCTCCGGCGGCCCGCTTCGCGGAGCGGCGCAGGCGCGCATAACCGCTCGCTCAGCGGCCATCCAGCCTTCACGACACCCCTAGTTTGTTCTTCTTTCTCAACCTGATCTGGCCGCCGGCCACTCCTGGTGTTACCTAGACTCGCGGGAGAGGAAGAGGTGGTACAGATCGGGGCACACAGCAGGCCGGTTGGCGAGGACGATCAGCCGGCAGACGGCACGAACGGACCGGCGGACTCCGCTAGCAGGGCGGGGTTCGTTTCTATGACTCCGGGCAGTCAGGACGTTCCAAGTAACGCAGCGGCATCGAGTCCGCGCGTGAGCCCCTCTGGGTCGGCCGGACCGCCCAGCCCATCTGGCTCGGCCTGGCCCTCGGCGACGCCGGGCGGCACGAGGCCAGCGTCCGTCCCGGGGCGATCGGAGGCAGGCAGTACAGGACCTGCGCAGGCCGCGCAGCCACCCGAGACCGCTAGGCCGACGTTCATTCCGAAGAGTCAGCTTCCTAGTGGCGCACAGGCCTCTGGTGGTGCATCCCCCGACACCGCACAGGGCCCCGGTTCCCGTCAGTCAGGGGCCGAGCCGCGCGACCTGCCGAAGCTGCCGAGGCGAACCTCGGCGGCGGCGAGCGCGTCCGGTTCGGTATGGCCCGATGAGTCGGCCAGCTCATCTGACTCAGTGTGGAAGGCCAAGCCGAGCGCATCCTCCGACTCGGTCTTTACGCCCCGGTCATCGAAGGCGCCGAGCGCCTCAGGCGCGGCCTGGCCCGCAGAGCCGGTGAGCCCCTCCGGTTCGGTCTGGCCCGACGCGGAAGCAGCGAGCGGATCCGGATCGGAATTCCCGCCTTCATCCGGCCCGTCGGGTGCCACGCCATCGCCCTGGCCGGGCCGCGCCGCGAGCCCGCCCGCCC
>JASHXW010000509.1 GCA_030043395.1 Streptosporangiaceae bacterium | reverse complement strand
AGCCTCCTGGGTCGCCTGGCCGAGCTTGACGCATCCGAGCGCGAGGCGAAGCTGGCAGACCGGACGCTGAGCCTGTACGTTTCCGATCTTGGCATTTCCTACCTGACCAGGCTGGGGCCGCATGGCGCTGATCCCGTCACCGAGGTCCGCGGTCGTGAGCCCGCCCAGATCCGCTTTACTGCCAAGAGCGATGACGTCCTGGCAATCTCCGGTGACCTGGGGCTCTTCGCCCGGTACTGGCTAACCAGGCGTGTCAAGGTCGACGCCAGTCTCGCCGACGTGCTCAGCCTCAGGAACCTGCTGTAGCACGCATGCCGGGTCCCGATGCTGACGATCCTCATGCCTGAAGGTCCACATGGCTGACGGGCCCGCATGCCTGGCGGGGCTGATGCCTGAAGATCCTCATGCCTGAAGGAGATGTCGTCTGGCGGACGGCACGGCAGCTGCACGCGGCGCTGGCCGGCCGCGTGCTGACCCGCAGTGACTTCCGCGTTCCCCGCTACGCCGCAACTGACCTCACCGGCCGCACCGTGCAGGAGGCGGCGTCGCGCGGCAAGCACCTGCTCACCAGGGTCGAAGGCGGGCTGACCGTCCATACCCACCTGCGGATGGACGGATCCTGGCGGGTCAGGCCAGCAGGCGGCTATCCGCCCCGCGATCACCGGGTCCGGGTCGTGCTGTCGAACGCTGAGTGGCAGGCCATCGGCTACCTGCTCGGCATCGTCGAGGTTCTGCCCACCAGCAAGGAGGACCGAGTGGTCGGGCATCTCGGCCCTGACGTGCTCGGCGCCGACTGGGACGCGTCCGAGGCCGTGCACCGGATTCGGCAGCAGCCCGAGCGGGAGATCGGCGAGGCGCTGCTCGACCAGCGGAACATGGCCGGGATCGGCAACTTCTACAAAGCCGAGTCGCTCTTCCTCCGCGGGCTCAGCCCGTGGCGGACGGTGAGCGGCATCGACGACCTGGAAAGCCTGGTCGAGCTGGCCAGGAAGCTGATCGACGCCAACAAGGAACGGGCCGGCCAGGTCACGACTGGCAACCCGGCAAGGGGCCAGGAGTCCTGGGTCTACGGTCGCGCCGGCCGGCCGTGCCGCCGCTGCGGCACGCCGATCAGCCGGGGTGACCAGGGCCCAGT
Source organism: Streptosporangiaceae bacterium (assembly GCA_030043395.1). The sequence continues at coordinate 2,259 of JASHXW010000509.1, read as the reverse complement.
AGCAGAGGAAAGGGTCACTTTCTGGTGCCCGAGCTGCCAGCCGCTCTGACGACCTCACCTGCTCCTGCGCAGCCTGCCGACCCCGCACCAGTAGCTCGACTAGGCGCCCGGCCTGGGCCGGTAGGCCGAAGGCCCGGGGGAACACTCAGCCCGGACGCCTGCACCTCCAATCGCGGTGTAGGCGTCCAGGTTTTGGGCGGCCGGTTGGGCGAGCGAACGTGCGTATGGTCTGCTGACTGACCAGGAATTTGGCGTTTCATCGTGTCCAGGTCGACCGGGTATCGCGGGCTCCGCTGGGCCGGCTTTCGTTCACATGCCCGAGTCCGTCGGCACCCAGCACGCGCGGCCGAAGAAGGGACGTGGCCGCTGTGAACCTCAGTGATCGCTGAAGCGTCGGTTGTGCAGCATGGCGGGATCATGAGCGCGAAACGCCGCACCACCCAGATTGCGCAGGAGGCATGGTGAAACGACGCATTGGCATCGTCATCGCGGCCGTGGGCATGGCGATGGCCGGAACGGCCTGCGCGGTGGCGGCCAGCGTGCTCTCTCTCGGAGACGCGGCAGCGCCAGCAGCCCTGGCAGCCCGAGCCGCTACCGACGCCGCCTCGGCAAGCACCTGGGGAAAGGCGGAGCAAGTTCCCGGACTTGCGCCGCTCGTAGCGCCCGGCGGCAATTCCGCCATCACGACCATGTCCTGCTCGTCGCCGGGGAACTGCTCCGCAGGCGGCTTCTATCAGATCACGGCCAGCGGCCATCAGGCGCTGGTGAATCAGGCGTTCGTGGTCAGCCAGGTGAAGGGCATCTGGCAGCACGCGATGACGGTGCCGGGCATCGCCGCGCTGGACAGCAACCAGGGAGCCCAGGTCTCGTCGATCTCGTGCTCCTCCGCAGGCAACTGCAGCGCTGGCGGCAGCTATACCAGCGGCTATTACGCGGTCGGTGGCGGCGCCATGTCGGAGGCCTTTGTCGTCAGCCAAGTGAGCGGTGTATGGGGCACCGCGCAGGAGGTACCAGGGATAGGGGCACTGAACGCCGGCGGGCAGGCATATGTCAGCACGGTGTCCTGCACAGGTCCGGGCGGCTGCACAGCCGTCGGCGGGTACGCCGATACAAGCAGCTCGGGCAGCGGATGCTGCCGGTATGCCGGCTTCGCCGTCAGCGAGGTCGGCAGTGCGTGGGGCTCGGCGCAGAAGGTCGCGGCCGCGAGCCTCGGGCCGTTGTCCTGCAGCACGCCGGGTAATTGCAGCGCGCTCGCCGGTGATGTCGCCGTGAGTCAGGTCGACGGCACCTGGGGTGCACCGCATGCCATCGCCGCGGCTGCGGGCAGCACGTTCGGCAAGCCGAGCCCCGACGTCATCTCCTGCGCGTCGCCTGGGAACTGCAGCGCCGGAGGGATCGGCCAGAAACAGGCTCGCGCCATCGTCGCCAGCCAGGTCAACGGCACTTGGGGCAGCGCGCACGAGGTCCGCGGCATCCCTGTCCTGCTCAAGCGCAAGAGCGCCCTTGTCGCGACCATGTCGTGCACCGCGCCCCGCAGCTGCGTCGCGGGCGGATACGCCTTCAAGTCCGAGCCAGAAGGTTCGAGCACCCGCCAGTACGCCGCCCCGTATGTGGTGAGCGAGCGCAAGGGCACCTGGGGCGACGCCAGGCAGATCCCCGGTCTCGGCAAGCTCAGCAAGTACGGCTACGCGACTATCAACGTCATCGCGTGCACGTCGCCCGGCAACTGCACCGCTGCCGGCAGCTACAGCGCCAGCTCTTACAATCCCAACGGGTCAGGTCCTGACCAGGTCTTCGTCGCCAGCGAGAGTGGCGGGGTCTGGGGCATGGCGCGCGAGATCATCTCCGTACCCGCCAATGTCGGCCAGGCCGGGATCGCCAGCCTGGCATGTCCCACCGCAGGGAAGTGCAGCGCGGGCGGTGCGTACTGGCCGAACGTCGACCAGCAGGTCGCCTTCGTCGTCAGCCAGGTGCGCTGACCGCGTCGTCCAGCCGCCCGTAGGATCCTCGTGGTGCCTGAACTACCAGCCGGACTAAGTGCACGGCACACGGCATTCGTGATGGCGGCCTCGACGCTCCGGCCCGTGCCCGAGATCCCGGAGATGCGGCTGCACCTTGCCGACGACGCGTTCGAGCTCTGGGAGGGAGCCGAGCGCGAGGTCGGCGCGCCTGACCAGCCGCCGCCGTTCTGGGCGTTCGCGTGGCCGGGTGGCCAGGCCCTGGCCCGGTACGTGCTCGACCATCCGCAGGTTGTCGCCG
>JASHXW010000508.1 GCA_030043395.1 Streptosporangiaceae bacterium | reverse complement strand
CACTCGCATGGCGCGCCCGTGATCGCGCGTCCATACGCTCGCGGCCAGGCCGTACCTCACGTCGTTCGCCCAGCGAACCGCTTCCTCTTCCGAGCTGAACCGCTGGACGGTGACCACCGGCCCGAAGATCTCGTCCTGGATCATCTCGTCGTCTTGCCGCAGGCCTGCCACCACCGTGGGTGCGTAGAAGAATCCCTTCTCGCCGACCCGGTGGCCGCCGGCCCGGACCTGAGCGTGCCCGGGTGCCCGGTCCACGAAGCCGCTGACCCTGGCCAGCTGGGCCGGATTGTTCAGCGGCCCGTAGAACGCGTCGGACTGATCCAGCCCGCCGGTCTTCACGCCAGCGGCAAGCTCCGCGACCGCGTCGGTGAGATCTGCCGCGATCCCAGGCCCGGCGAGCACCCTGGTCGCGGCAGTGCAGTCCTGGCCGGCGTTGTAGTAGCCAGCCTCGACGATCGTCTGGGCCGCGCGCCCCACGTCGGCGTCGTCGAAGATCACGACCGGCGCCTTGCCGCCGAGCTCCAGGTGAACCCGCTTGAGGCCGGCCGCCGCTGACTGCGCGACCTCGATCCCGGCGCGGACGGAGCCGGTGATCGAGACCATCTGCGGTATGTCGTGCGCGACCAGCGCCCGGCCCGTGTCCCTGTCGCCGCAGATCACGTTGAACACGCCTGGCGGGAAGATCTCCGCTGCTATCTCGGCAAGGAGCAGCGTGGAGACCGGGGTGGTGTCCGACGGCTTGAGCACGACCGTGTTGCCCGCCGCCAGGGCCGGGGCGAACTTCCAGACTGCCATCATCATCGGGTAGTTCCACGGCGTCACCTGCGCGCAGACACCGACGGGCTCCCGCCGGATCATGGAGGTGTGGTCGGCCAGGTACTCGCCGGCCGACCGGCCCTCGAGCACCCTGGCCGCGCCGGCGAAGAACCGCAGCTCGTCCGCCAGCGGCGGGACCTCGTCGGTGCGCGTCAGCGCGACCGGCTTGCCGGTGTTGCGGCTCTCGGCCTCGATCAGGTCCTCGGCCCGGGCCTCGATCGCGTCAGCGAACTTCAGCAGCGCGAGGCTGCGCTGGGCCGGCGTGCTGTCGCGCCAGGTCCGGAAGGCGGTCGCGGCCGCCCGCAGCGCGCTATCGACGTCCTGCGGCCCGGAGACCGGAGCGCTGGCGTACGCCTCGCCGGTGCTCGGATCGACGACCTCGCTCACCGCGCCGCTCACGGCATCGGTGAACTGCCCGTTCACGAAGTTACGCAGGATCATCCCGGCTCCTCTTGGTCGTCCGTACGACTTTTGCATGCCATGGGTCGTTTACACAAGCGATTCAGCGTTGGGTGCCTCTCGACGCAACGAAATCAGTTGACAGCTGCCTCCCATTGCATGGCAGCATGGTAGGCAGAGAGGATCGCCGATGGCACATGCGCAGGAGAACGGCGCGCGGGATCGCACCGCGGCGCCGATCGTGCTCGACGCGGTCGCGAGACACATCATCGAGCAGCTGCAGCAGGATGGCCGGCGATCCTACGCGGCGATCGGCAAGGCGGTCGGGCTGAGCGAGGCGGCCGTGCGCCAGCGGGTGCAGCGCCTGATCGACCTGGGCGCGATGCAGATCGTGGCGGTCACCGATCCGATGTCGCTTGGCTTCCGCCGGCAGACCATGATCGGGATCCGCTGCAGCGGCGACCTTGAGCGGGTAGCTGACCTGCTGGCGGGTATGGAAGCGATCGACTATGTGGTCATAACGGCAGGCTCGTTCGACCTGCTCATCGAGGTCGTCTGCGCGGACGACGACCAGCTACTGGAAATCCTCGGTCACGTCCGCTCGTTGCCCGGCGTGACGTCGACCGAGACCTTTGTGTACCTGAAGCTGCGCAAGCAGACCTATCACTGGGGGACCAGATGAACGACACGCCAGCCATGGACATCGCGGCTCTGCAGGAAGCGGCGAAGCGCAACCTGTGGCTGCACTTCACCCGGCACTCGGCCTTCGAGAACGCCGACGTCCCCATCATCGTGCGCGGCGAGGGCGTTTACGTCTACGACCAGCACGGCAAGCGTTACCTGGACGGGCTGGCCGGGCTCTTCGTCAGCCAGATCGGCCACGGCCGCGCTGAGGTCGCCGAAGCGGGCGCGCGGCAGGCTACGGAACTCGCCTACTTCCCGCTATGGTCCTACGCGCACCCGCGCGCCGTCGAGCTTGCCGAGCGCCTTGCCGGATACGCGCCAGCTGACCTGAACCGTGTCTTCTTCACCACCAGCGGCTCCGAGGCCGTCGAGTCAGCCTGGAAGCTCGCCAAGCAGTACTTCAAGCAAACTGGCCAGCCTTCCAAGTACAAAGTGCTCAGCCGCTACATCGCCTACCACGGCACCAGCCTCGGGGCACTGGCCATCACCGGCCTGCCCGGCCTGAAGAGCCCGTTCGAGCCGCTGCCTGCGGGCGGCGTCCGGGTGCCGAACACGAACTTCTACCGCGCGCCCGACATCGTCCATGACGACGAGACCGCCTTTGGCCTGTGGGCAGCTGACGAGATCGAGCGAGCGATCGTGCGCGAGGGCCCGGAAACGGTCGCGGCCCTGTTCGTCGAGCCGGTCCAGAATTCCGGCGGCTGCTTCCCGCCGCCACCCGGCTACTTCCAGCGGGTGCGCGAGATCTGCGACGAGTACGACGTCCTGCTGGTGTCCGACGAGGTGATCTGCGCGTTCGGCCGGCTCGGCTACATGTTCGGGTGCGAGCGGTACGGCTACAAGCCAGACATCATCACCTTCGCCAAGGGCGTGACTTCCGGATACGCACCGCTCGGCGGCATGATCGCCGCTGACCGGCTGATGGAGCCGTTCCTGAAGGACATGACGAGCTTCGTGCACGGCGTCACCTTCGCCGGCCATCCGGTGTCCTGCGCTGTGGCGCTGGCGAACCTCGACGTGTTCGAGAAGGAGGACCTGCTCGCTCACGTGCGCGCCAACGAGAGCGGATTCCGCGCGGCCCTGGAGAAGCTCAAGGACCTGCCGATCGTGGGCGATGTCCGCGGGGACGGCTACTTCTACGGCATCGAGATGGTGCGGGACAAGGTCACTCGGGAGACATTCGACGACGACGAGTGCGAGCGCCTGCTGCGCGGCTTCCTGTCGCCTGCGCTGTTCGAGGCCGGGCTCATCTGCCGGGCCGATGACCGCGGCGACCCGGTGATCCAGCTGTCACCGCCGCTGATCTGCACCCAGGCGCACTTCGACGAGATGGAGCGGATCCTGCGCGACGTCCTCACCGAGGCCTGGAAGCACGTCTGACGGCTGCCCGGGACAGTCGCTAGCGCAAGCTGACCCATACTGATCGCTAAGAGTTGCCATCTCGTTACAACAGATTTAAGTCCTGCGCCATCTCTCGCGCGTCTGTATAAGTGAGGGCGTCCAGCCGGCACGAGGGTGCCGGGAACGCCTTGTCGCGGCCGGTCGTTGCGGGAGGCACCGTGTCAGGCACCACCAGCGTGAGGAACACCGTCAGCACGGACAGCCGCGGGCGCTGGGCTGCCCTCGATAGCCAGAACGAGCGGCTCGTCAGCGCCGCCGATCCCCTGGTGGCCGAGCTTCGCCCGGTGCCCGAGCTTCACCCGGACGACGACGATGACGCCGAGGTACTTCCGGCCGCGAGCTGAAGCCGTGGCCGGCCCAGGGTGAGATCAGCCTGCCGCGAGCAGGCGCTCCAGGTGCTCGACGGCCTGCCCGACTGGCACGCGCTCCTTCTCCCCGGTCTTCCGCGAGGTAACTTCCACGACGCCGTCAGCCAGGTCACGGCTCCCGACGCTGATGCGGAACGGAATTCCCGTCAGCTCCGAGTCCGCGTACTTCACGCCGGGCCGCACGTCCCGGTCGTCGATGAGAGCGTCGACGCCCGCGTCGAGAAGGCTCGTGTAAAGCAGCTCCGCCGCCGCCCTGGCCTCTTCGTCCCGCACCGAGAGCAGCAGGACGGTCACGTCCGCGGGTGCCACCGCGACGGGCCAGGTCAGCCCGGCGTCGTCGTGATGCACCTCCGCGATGGCCGCCATGGCGCGCTCGACGCCGATCCCGTAACTGCCCATGATCGGGATGACCGTGCTGCCATCTTGCATGCTGACCGTCACACCGAGCGCGGTCGTGTACTTGCGGCCGAGCTTGAAGATGTGGCCGACCTCGATGGCCTGCACGAACTCAAGCGCCATGCCGCATCGCGGGCATGGCTCGCCTTCGGTGACTTCGCGCAGGTCAGCCCACTGAGCCACGCTGATGTCCCGGCCGACATCGACTCCGGTCAGGTGCACGTCGTCAATGTTGGCGCCGGTTGCCATGCCCCGCCTGCCCTGCAGCGCCAGGTCCGCGATGACGCTGAGGTCCTTGACGCCGACTGCGCCGAGGCTGCCAGGGAGCGCGCCGAGCGCGCCTTGGATCTCCTCGGGCTGAGCGGGGCGGATGGTAACCGCGCCGGTCGCGTCGATCAGCTTCTGATCTGACAGCGGGTGATCACCGCGCAGCAGGACGAGCACTGGCTTGCCGTCCACCACCTGCACGAGCGTCTTGACCTGCCGGTCGGCCGCCAGGCCGTACCCGGTCGCCAGGTCCTCGATGGTCCGCACGCCCGGCGTGTCCAGGCGCTCGGGCGCAGCCGGAAGCGCGTCAGCGGCCGGGTCATCGATGGCCGGCAGCGCCGAGGTCGCCTTCTCCAGGTTCGCGGCGTAACCGCAGTGCGGGCAGGTCGCGACCACGTCCTCGCCCGCCGCGGACGGGCACATGAACTCCACCGAGTCCGAGCCGCCCATGTTGCCGCTCGACGCCTCGACCGCGATGGCCGG
>JASHXW010000507.1 GCA_030043395.1 Streptosporangiaceae bacterium | reverse complement strand
AACTGCTCGCGTACCTTGGCGTACTCGGCTGCCATGTTCGTGCATTCCCTGGCCACGCCCGTGGCCTCGGCGGCGAACAGCACGCGCGCGAGGTCGAGCATGACCTGGCGACCGCCAGGGACAAGCTGTGCCTGCGCGTCATCCAGCGTCACCCGGGCGGCGCGTCGCGCCGGGTCGAGGTTCTTCGGCACCTTGGCGGTCACGCCGCCTGCCTGGCAGTCGATGATGGCGAGGTCGTCGCCAGCGGCGACGATCAGGATGTCAGCCAGGTGCCCGCTCACCACGACGCCAGCGTTGCCTGACGCCGCGGTGCCGGAGACCGTCACCTCGCCGCCCAGCGCCACGGCGCCGATCACCGATCCGTCGGCCAGGCCGGGCAGCAGCTTGGCCGCCAGTTCCTCGGGGGCGGTAGCCGCGATCACCGCGCTTGCGGTCACCGTCGGCACGAATGGGCCCGGGGCGATGGCCCGGCCCATCTCCTCGGCGACCACGACGAGCTCTGGCAGGCCGAATCCGGAGCCGCCGTGCTCCTCAGGGATATGCAGCCCGAGCCAGCCAAGCTCGCCAAGCTCACTCCAGAACGCCGGGAGGCTCTCCGAGTCGGCTTCGAGCAGTCCTCGCGCGGCGGCACGGGCAGCGCGCGCGGTCAGGAAGTCCGAGACAGTGTCGGCGAGTTCGCGGTGTTCATCGGTGATGGCGATAGACATGACTGAACAGTAACCTCTAACCGCAACTCGGACACATAGGGCTTGGCGTGATGGTTCTCACGACTTGACCTCGTCGGCAGGCACAGCCTCGGCTGGGTGGTTGCCCGGGATGACCGGCATCTCGTCGGTTTCGTCAACGTCTTGTGGGACGGGTTTGTTCATGCTGTTGCCGCCGCGGTGAGCTTGCCCGCTGACAGCTCGAGCTGCCGGCCGGCAGTTCGAACCTGCTAGCCGGCAGCTCGCCGGTGGTGCCGATGGACTGGAGGCCTGCCGCCAGGTGCCTAGCTTGCGGGTGACTTGTCAGGAGCCGTCAGCCGACCGGAAAGGGGGCATGCAGGTTTGAGTTCAGGTCGTCGGCCGCCGGGTCCTCTTGCGCTACCCCGAAGACCGAGAGTCCGAGCAGGTATCCGAAGCCAACTATGGCGAGCATGACCGCGAACGGCCACCACCAAGATGCCCTGATGGCGATGGCGATCGTCAGGCCGGCAAAGGCGGTGATCGCCGCGAGCTTCGTGGCAAGCGCCTGCGACTTCATGCTGAGCAGCCGCTGACGCTCGTCAGGGTGTGAGCCCACCAGCGCCCCGGCGTCGGTGTCCTGGCCACCGCCCCAGTACAAGATGCCGCAGCGCACGAGGAACACCGCGATGGTCATGATCGAGATCCACCAGGTCTTGCCGCCGCGGATGAGCCATGCTGCGGCGAACAGCAGGCCGATCACGAAGTAGAGCGCGGGGAGGCGCAGTCGCGGCGGAATGCGAGTCATCATTTCACGTCCTCCTCTGAGGGTTCGAACATCTTGTCCACGGGCATCTGGAAAAACCGCGCGATCTGGAAGGCCAGTGGCAGCGACGGCATGTATCGGCCGCCCTCGATGGAGATCACTGTCTGGCGCGACACGCCGAGTGCCGCCGCTACCTCTGCCTGGGAGAGACCCCGCAGCGTTCGCTGCTCCCGAAGTCGATTCCGCATGATGTCAAGGTAGCTTTACACCTTGACCGATGTCAAGGGTCCTTTACGTAAAGTTACCTTGACACTCTTGTCCGCGACCAAGTCACGGACCTCGACGGAGGCCGGCTGCGGCTACTCGGCCAGCGGGCCAGGTCGCCTGGTCCCTGGCCGGAACAGCGACTCTTGCGCGATCCCGGCGGCCAGGGTGCCGTCGCGGCTGAAGATGCGCCCGGTGTACATGCCGCGGCCGCCCGCCGTCGAGATCGGCTCAAGGTCCATCAGCACCCAGTCGTCCAGTGCGGCTCGCCGGAAGAACCACACGGCGTGGTCCAGGGTCGTCACCGGGCCGACATCCTCGATCCCGGGGACCGTTGCCAGGCCGGTGAACATGTCGGAGATGTAGGTCAGGGCGCAGGCGTGCATGATCTCGCTGTCGAGCTTGTCCCTTGATCTCATCCAGACTCTCGACGGCCACTCCTGCCCGGGCTTGGGCTGGCTGGGGATCCTCACGTCGATGCCGATCAGCCGGATCCGGGCTGAGATGTCGCGGAGGCCGTCTGGTTCCTCGACCTGCGGCATCTGGTACGCCTGGTAGTCCGAGCCGTCCTCGGTGATGTGAAACGAGGCGGCCATGTTGAAGATGACCACGCCGTTCTGCACGGCGATGACGCGGCGATTGGAGTACGAGCGGCCGTCCCGGTCACGGTTGACCATCAGCAGGATGGGCCGTGACGGATCGCCGCGGCTGAGGAAGTAGCCGTGCAGTGAGTGCGGCAGCCGCCCCTCCGGCACGGTCTCGGCCGCGGCGCGCAGGGCCTGGGCGGCGACCTGGCCGCCATACAGGCCGAACGGGTCGTCGGTGGTGACCGTGGTGCGGTAGAGGTCAGCCTCGATGCGCTCGAGGCTGAGAACGTCGACAAGTCCGGGGGTAGCGCTGGTCACGGTGATCCGTTTCGCTCGGCAATGGCGCAGACCTATCATGACCGACTCGACCACGTCCCACTCGGCGGCCTGGCCTGGTATTCCGGGGTTCTGCGGCTACTCCTGACCGATGGGCTCGTGGCGAGCAAGAAGAGCACTTGCTTGCTCCGCGATCAGCGTCATGCCCAGGCGTTGCGCCTCGGTCCGCGCCTGGGACGCGAGCCTGACGGCTTCGCGGCCTTCGCGGTCATCGCCTGAGCTAGCCAGCGCCTTGGCCTTGTCTAGCCGCAGCCTGATCACTTGCGCTCGCGAATCGCCGACGACCGGCAACGCCCGGTCGAAGTGAGCGACGGCGCCCGCATGGTCACTGCTCGCGAGAGCGAGGATTCCCTGGTACCTGGAGACCGGCCCAAGCAGCACGACCGGCCAGCCTGCCAGCACGATCTCGTCCCTGTGCGGCGCGAGGAGTTCCTGCAGCCGGGGGACGAGCGAGGGCGGGGCGGCCTCAGCGGCGTCGGCGTCGCGCAGCGCGCTGCAGGATTCCGCGAGCAGGGCCAGCATCGGCACCGACCAGCCGTGCGGAGGCAGCGTGCCCAGGTCGCGGGTATCGGCGAGCAGCGCTGCGAGGCGGTCTGATGCCTCGTCGGTGCGGCCCACATCACAGCAGGCCAGGATGAGGGCCGCGCGCCAGATAGGGAAGTACGCGTGCTCGGCGATCTCCGCGCCGATGCCTGACTCGACGATGTCCCGCATCTGGCCGCGCTCGCGCAGCAGCCAGAAGGCCTGGCCTTGCCAGGTCTGCTGGAGAGTGTCGGCCGGCATGGACTTCGCGGCCTGCGCTTCCTGGACCGCGCGCAGTGATTCGCCGAATATCCGGGCCTCTGCAGCGTCGAACCTGCCGTGCCAAAGGTCGACGACGGTGTCCAGGGTGCCTTGCAGCCACTCGCCGAGCGGCCGGTGGCTCGCGGTGATCTGGCGCCGGTGCTTGGCGATCGTGTCCTCGGCGCGGCTGATCGGCCCGATCCGCAGCTGGTCGAGTGCGAGCGCGATGAGCGCGTCACTGCGGAAGAGCGCCGACCTGGTGGTGTTCAGGCTGGCCGCGTAGAAACGCTCGGAAATGGCCAGCGTCTCGGCTGGGGGAGCGTAGTCGTAGATCCCCCAGCGGCACTCGTTCAGCACCTCGCAGACGACGTTCGCCGGAAGGTCAGGCCCGAGCCCGGCCAGTGCCCGCCTGGCCAGTGCGATCCCGCTGTCCAGCTCGAGCGTGCCAGAGCTCGCCTGGAGGGGGTCTGCAAGGGCCGGGATGGACTGGGCCGGGATGGACTGGGCCGGGATCGCCATCGTGGACTTGTGGGAGAGGTGGGCGATCAGCCGCAGCCGAAGGTCGTTGGCCTCGGCCTCGTCGTGACCCTCCAGCATCTCGATGCTGGTACGCAGCAGGTGCAGCAGGTCGTCGTCAGCCTGCCCGGGATCAGACCACCGGCGGGCCATGTGCACCACCGCCGTGGCCTGCCAGAGCGGCTGCCCGGCGGCTAGGTCACGGGCTTCGAGGTACTGATTGCCGGCCGAGGACATGTCACCCCGGTCGTACTGCGCGTCGCCGAGCGTCAGCAGAAGGTCGAACCGGGTGCGCAGGTCGCAGTGGGAGCGCAGGCCGGCCTTTGCCCAGGCGATCGCCGACTCGGGCGCGAACGTGGCGCAGTCGGCGCGGGCGGCAGCCAGGCAGGCCCTGGCAAGCTGCTGCTCAGGAACGTCGCGGCCGGCGTCGCGAGCGTGCTGGGCGATCCGGTGCAGGACTGCCGGATCCGGTGCGGGCACGGAGCTGGTGAGCTCGCCAAGCACGTCGAAGGCCCGGCGGTGCAGCCACCGGGTCGTGGCCGGGTCGTGATCGAGCTCGCTGATCACCTTGACGCGCCATGAGTCGTGCCGGAAGCGAAGCCCGGAGGACGTCTCGAGCGGCAGGGCAGCTATGGCGGCCGCCTGCAGCCGGTCGGCTTCGCCATCGGAGAGGCTGAGCATCCGAGCCACAACGGTGGTGTCGATCTCCAGGTCGGTGCAGGTAATTGCCGCGGCCGCGAGCCAGAGCCTGGCGGGCTCCGTGACGCCAGGTGCGAGCACGCTGGACGGTGGCACCAGCCGGATGTCGCTGGCTTGGTCGAGCACGTTGAGCCGGGCAGGCAGTCCGCCCGTCCGTTCCCAGGCGCCCTGACATTCCTGTGCCGACGGCTCGCGGGACCAGGCCTGCGTGAGCCATTGCCTGACCTCTTGCAGGTTCAGCGGTCCGAGTGCGACGGCGGGCGAGGAGGCCGCGCGGATCAGGTCAGGATTCTCTGCCCAGTTGCCCTCGGGCCGGCCGGCTAGCAGCCAGCCGACGGGGGCGCCAGCCAGCCCGCTGCGCACTTCGCTGAGCAGCTCGTAGCCGCGCGGTGTCAGCAGGTCGGCATCGTCGAAGGCCACGATCATCCCGCTGGTTCCCGCGGCAAGGCGCAGCAGGCTGGTCAGCGCCGGAGCAAGGTCGCGCAGGCTCCGCTGCCGGACTGGCGCGGCCGCGGGCCGGTCCGGCAGTCCTGTGACGAAGTCGGCCAGCGCATCCTGCTGCGCCCTTCCGAGCTGATCTGCGCTGACCGCCAGGTCCCGCAGCTCGCTTGCCCACAAGATCCCTGCCAGTCCCCGCCATGGATGCAGCTCGCCGTGGTTCTGGCAGCTCATCACGGCGACCGCGATGCCTGTGTTCGCAGCCGACCTGGCGACTTCTTCGACCAGGCGCGTCTTGCCCGTGCCCGGCAGACCGACCAGTGCCATCATGGCTGGCTGCCTGTCGGCCACGCGGGTCGGTATCGCGCCAAGAGCCAGTACCTCGGCGCGGCGGCCGACGAGCACCCTCGCGTCAGTCGCGTCTGGCTGACCTCCTGGTGCGTCGAGCGCATGATGGACATCCACCCCGGCGCGGTGCAGGGCGAGCAGGTCGAGCGCGCGGTCGACGACCGGAGCGAAGCTACTGCCCGGCTGCCTGGACTCGATCAGCCGCTCGGCGGCCGCCGTGCCCTCCAGCTTGAGCGTGCGCAGGAAGTTCAGGAGCCAGAGCGCGTCGCCTGCCTCCAGCCCGGCGCTGACCGGGTGCTCGCGCAGGAAGCCCGCGTCCTCGTAGCGGGCAAGCCGCAGTGCCGTCTCTGCGATGGCGCGGACCAAGCCAATGCGCTGCCTTTCGAGGTCGGCCCGGAAGGACGCGCACACCTCGGGCAGCTCCCAGTAGCGGCCGCCGGTGTCGAACGGCTGGCCGCGCCACTGGCTTGCGGCATCCCTGAAGCACTCGAACGCGACTTCACGCTGAAGGTCGTCGAGCCTGGCCTGGCCCGCTCGCCGGAGTGTCTCGAACCTGAAGGCGTCGACCAGGGAACTGAGGCCGCCTGTCGTTGCGTGCTGGTCGCTGTCCCCTGTTCCCGCGGGCCACACGGTCAGGTCGGCCGCCCCGGACCGTGGCTGCGCTGCCGCCGGCCCCACGAGGCGGTAACTGCCCGATCCCTTTGCCGAGGTGATCTGGACTCCGCCAGGCTTCAGCTTCGCCCGCAGCCTGGAGATCACCGTCGCTAGGCCGTCCGGGGCGGGCAGGCTCTCGTCCTGCCAGATCGCGACGGTCAGCATCTCCTGGCTCACCGCCCGGCCGCGGGCGGCGACAAGCATCGCGAGGGCTCGTGCCTCCTGCCGGTATAGCTTGACCGGCGT
>JASHXW010000506.1 GCA_030043395.1 Streptosporangiaceae bacterium | reverse complement strand
AGCTCACTCACGTGGGCCCACGCCACACGCCGCGACCTGCCTGCCTCCCCGGCGATCAGCCGGAGCTGCAAGGCCGGTGAGTGCAACAGGTCCTGGACCCTGATCACGCCTTCGGACACGGCACCGAGAGTAGGTTGTGCCTGGCACCAAGAACAAGGGCGCGGTTTGTTGGAGCGACTGTTGCCCGGCGTCACGGGGCCAGCCGATACTCCGATCTGTGACAGGTGCCAATGACAGCCCGGGCGGCGAGATCCGGGGGCCGATCGACGCTAGCCGGACGCCACGTTTCGCCGGCCCGCCGACCTTCGCCTTGCTGCCGAGGCGAGACGAGGTAGACCACTGCGATGTGGCGGTGGTCGGCGTGCCCTTCGACAGCGGCACGTCGTACCGGCCAGGCGCGCGGTTTGGCCCGGCAGCGATCCGGCAGGGTTCAAGGCTCCTGCGCCCATGGCATCCGGCCCTCGAGGTCGCGCCGCTCAGCGAGCAGCAGGTCGCCGACGCCGGCGACCTCGCCTGCAATCCGTTCGACATCAAGGAGGCCGTCGACCAGATCGAGGCAGGGGCGACCAGCCTGCTCAGTGGCGCGGGCAGGCTGCTCGCGTTTGGCGGCGACCACACCATCGCCTATCCGCTGCTGCGGGTAACCAGGCAGCGTTTCGGTCCGGTCGCGCTCGTTCACTTCGATGCTCACCTGGACACCTGGCAGACCTATTTCGGTGCGCCGATCACCCACGGCACGCCATTCCGGCGCGCTGCCGAAGAGGGCTTGTTCCTGCAGGAAAGGAGTTTGCACGTCGGCATCCGGGGACCGCTGTATGCCCGCCGGGACATCGACGAGGACGCCGAACTCGGATTCCGGATCGTGCATGCCATGGAACTTGAGCAGTCGGGAGTAGCCGGCGTGGTGGAGCGGATACGCGACCGCGTGGGCGACGCGCCGCTGTACGTGTCCATCGACATCGACGTGCTTGACCCGGCGCACGCGCCGGGGACGGGTACCCCGGAAGCCGGGGGCCTCACGTCGCGGGAGTTGCTCGGAATCCTCCGCGGCCTGGCGGGCATTCCCCTGGTCGGCGCCGACGTCGTCGAGGTGTCGCCCGCCTACGACCACGCCGAGATGACGGCGATCGCAGCAGCCCACGTCGCTTACGAGCTCCTGGCGCTGATGCTCATCGGCAAGCCTGGGCGCGATCAAGCCAGGGCGTGATCAGGACTACTACGCAGCTGGCTGGTCGTTGGCCGTTGTTGTCGCGCGCGGCACGCGCGAGTCCGGACTACGTGTCCTGAGCAAGACCGGCAGCGCCGCCAGCAGCGCCACCGCGCACACGATGCCGCCGATCGTGTACGGGGCCCGCAGCCCGGCGACGTGCGCCACGAGGCCGCCGGCGAGAGCGCCCGCCGGCATCAGGCCCCAGCCGATCATCCGGTAGACGCTGTTGACCCGGCCAAGCAGGTCACCGGGAACGATCTGCTGGCGCAAGCTCACGGATACCACGTTCCACATCGTGACGAAGAATCCGTTGCAGGCCATCAGCACGCCAGCGACGACCGCATCGGGCGCGAGCCCGATGCCCGCGGACACCAGGGCGAACGCCCCCATCGAGACGATCAGCGAGGGCACTTGGCCGATGCGGCGCGTGACCGCCGGATTCGCAAGACCGCCCATGATGCTGCCGACGGCGGACGCCGTCCAGAGCAGGCCGTAACCGCGAGGGCTGATGTGCAGCGTCTGCGTGGCCAGCAGGACGAGGACGGCCTGGCCCATCTGGCTGCAGAAGGCCGACGCGCCGAGCAGCAGCGCGACGACGCGGAGCAGGCGGTGCCTGAGCAGCCAGCGCAGGCCCTCGGCGATCCTGGTGCCCATGCTGCCGGCGGCTTTCGACGGTTCGCTGCGGGGCAGGCGCGACAGCACCGCCGCGGATACCGCGAACGATCCGGCATCCAGGCCGAACGGCAAGGCACGCGACGCGGCGAACAGCAGGCTTCCTAGCGGCGGCCCGATGAATGTCTCGCCGACGGTCAGGCTCACCTGGAGGTTGCCATTGGCCCTCGGCAGGAGGTCCGCGTCGACCAGCCTGGGCAGGACGGCCTGGGCAGCGTTGCTGAAGAAGACCTCAGCAGTGCCCAGGCAGAATCCGGCCGCTGCCAGCATCGCGATATCCGCCTGGTGAAGGCCGGCGAGAACGGCGATGGCGACGATGATGACGCCCTGCACGGCCTGTGCCCGCCACATGATCCTCGCCCGGTCGTAGCGGTCGACCAGCGCCCCGGCCGGAAGGGACAGCAGCAGCCAGGGCAGGTAGAACGAGGCGGAGACCAGCGCGATGAGTTCAGGGTTCGTCGTGACGGTCACCGCGAGCAGCGGCAGCGCGGACACGAGTGCGCCATCGCCCACGCTGCTCACCGTGTTGGCCCACCAGATCCGCCAGTACGGCGAACCGAGTGCAGGCCGGTTCCTGATGGCTGGTGGATCGATGGTCTGCGCCATGCCACACAGGGTTTCAATGCAGCGTCGCCCAGAGAATGTTTTAGCGATCTGCTAAATACTGAGGTATGGCGCTGGTGATCTCGCTCGGGGTGGCCGACCTCGCCGCCACCAGGTTCGCGGCCTCACCGCTGTACGAGACGATCAAGGCGATCAAGCTGCTCGCCCGGCCCGACCCGCCGGCGGTGACCAGGCCGTGGGTCGACTGGGCCCGGCGCGAGCTGCGCGAGCGGCCGTTGCGGGTCCCGGCGATCTGGCCGCTGGTGAACAATGGCCTGCCGTGGTATCCGGAATTCCTCGCCCCCGCGCCCTCCCGGCGGTGGCCGGACTTCGGGGAGCAGCTTGCCCAGCTGGCGGCGACGCCGCCTGAGGCCGTGCGGGGCAGCCTGCGCCGCGTCTTCGAAGATGGCCCCTGGCCGCAGAGCGCGACCGAGCTCTTCGAGAACCTTGACTTCGGCCAGATCACCAGTGAGCTCAGG
Source organism: Streptosporangiaceae bacterium (assembly GCA_030043395.1). The sequence continues at coordinate 8,827 of JASHXW010000506.1, read as the reverse complement.
CTGTGCCATGACCGGCTGATCGCCCCGCACTGGGAGCGGATCCGCGCCGTGCTCGACGCCGACATCGGCTACCGCAGCGGGTTGCTGGCCAGCGGTGGCGCCAGAGCGCTGTTCGCCGACATGCACCCGGACCTGAGCTGGTCGGCAGGCACCCTGACGCTGGCTGATCCGGACACCAGCCAGGAGTTGGTCGCCGTGCAGCTGGGACCCGACGGCCTGGTGATCATGCCGAGCGTGCTCGGCTGGCCGGATGTGTCGGTGAGCAAGGCGACCAGCACGCAGACCACGTTGCTGTATCCGGCCCGCGGGGCGGCCACCGTGTGGCAGAACGCCGCCGAGCGGGCAGCCAGCGGCACGAGCGCGGAGTACCTGCTCGGCCAGACCCGGGCCCGGCTGCTCAGCACGCTGCGATCGCCATCGACCACGACGGCGCTGGCCCGGCAGCTCGGCGTCACGCCGGGCGCCGTCTCCCAGCATCTGGCGTTCCTGTACCGCGGCGGGCTAGTAAGCCGGCAGCGGTCCGGCCGGGCAGTCCTGTATCAGGCTTCGGAACTGGGCCTCGCGCTGCTCAACTCGCCCGCGGGCCGGTAGGCACGGTTCAGGATTGCGTCCAGGGCCGTAGCTTGTCAGGGTTGCGCACTGCCCAGATGCGGGTGATCCGGTCGCCGGCGATGTCGAAGGCGATGACCGTCGCCGTTGCGCCGTCTTGCTGGACTATCAGGCCCGGCTGGCCGTTCACCATGCGCTCCGCCATTGTCAGGCCGGGCACCTTGCTGGTGAGCTCGACAGAGTAGCGCGCGATCTGCTCGCCGCCTTCGATCGGGCTGAGCGCCGCGCTGACGAGGCCGCCGCCGTCGGCGATCAGCGTCGCCTCGGGGTCGAGGAGGCTGACGAGGGCTTCGATGTCCTTGGCCTCCCAGGCCCGCTTGAAGTCCCTGACGATGCCAGCGCGCCGAGCTGCCGGAGTGGCGGGGGGCTGCGCAGCATGAACCCGGCGGCGGGCTGAGGAGGCAAGCTGGCGGCAGGCCGCCGGCGTCCGGCCTGCGATCTCGGCTATCTCGCCAAAGGAGTAGCCGAAGACGTCATGCAGGACGAAAGCCACCCGCTCGGCTGGCGTCATCGACTCGAGCACGACCAGGAACGCCATGCTGACCGACTCATCCAAGGTGACCCGGTCGGCCGGGTCAGCGGTAGCGCCAGCAGGCCGCCCGCCGATCCACTCCCCCGGTCCGGGCAACGGCTCGGGTATCCACTCGCCGACGTAGCGCTCCCGCCGGGCCCGCGCCGACCCAAGCAAGTCCAGGCAGACCCGGCTGGCGACCTTCGTCAGCCAGGCGCCCGGGTTCTCGATGGCGTCCTGCTGCTCACGGGACATGGAGTACCAGCGGGCGTAGGTCTCCTGCACGGCGTCCTCAGCCTCGGCCAGGGAGCCAAGCAGCCGGTAGGCGAGGTTGATCAGCTGCCGGCGCTCGCTCATGACCACGTCGATGCTGGGATCGGTCCGGCCGTCTTCTGGCCCGGTCTCGATGCTCATGCTGCCGCCCTTCCCGCTCGCATCCCCTCTCACCCTGTCCGACGAGACAGGCGGCCGAACTGTGAGGCTGGCACCGGCTCACACTTTCGCCGGCTGCGTCGTCGGACTAGTGAGAACAGCACAACACCTAGTCAGCCGCGGACCTCGCTGCGGCGCAAGAACGGTAAGGAGAGTGCGACATGGAGGCCAGAATCGACTTCCTGAGCAACCCGCTGGCACTGAAGCTGATCAAGCACTTCAACGCGGCAGGAGCCGCGCTGCGTCACTCGACGGTGCCCGAGTCGACGCAGGAACTGGTGCGGCTCAGGGCCAGCCAGATCAACGGCTGCAGCTTCTGCACCGACATGCACACCAAGGAAGCCCTGCACGCCGGGGAAACCCAGCAGCGGCTGAACCTCGTCGCGGCGTGGCGGGAGGCGACGGTCTTCACTGACGCCGAGCGAGCCGCGCTGGAACTCGCCGAGCAGGGCACGCGCATCGCCGACGCCGCCGGCGGCGTCACCGATGAGGCCTGGGCGAACGCGTCCAAGTACTACGACGACGACCAGCTCGTCGCGCTCGTGGCGGGCATCGCGATGATCAACGCCTTCAACCGGATGAACGTCATCATCCAGCAGCCCGCCGGCGACTACCAGCCGGGCCAGTTCGGGTGATCAGTCAGGCCTCGTCGGCGAAGTCCCAGGCCCGCAGGTCGCCAGGCTCCAGCCGGATCAGCAGGTCGTCCCCCGCGCTCTCGGCGTATGCGGCCCCGGCCTGCGCACCGAGGTAACGAGACGCGATCCTCCTCACCGCATCCGCGGGGACTGCGGTGAGGAGCGCGGCTTCGCAGCGCACCTCGACTCCGCGATAGGGCGGGGCGTGCTCGCAGACGACGATGCTGGCCCTGGGGTCTCGCCGCAGATGCGCCGCCTTCACGTCGTGGCTGCCGGTGACAACCTCGAATCCGCCGTCGCGCCACTCGTGCCAGACCGGGGAAAGCAGCATGGTGCCGTCGCGCCGGTAGGTGGCCAGCACCGCAAGCAACGGGAGCTCCACCAGGTCGCCGAGGTCATCGATGGCCAGGTGCCTGCGCATGACGGTCACGCTACCGGCGGCCAGGCTGGGGCGCTGAGCCGGCCGGCAGGATCGGGCGGCTAGCCGAGTTCGGCGGCCACAATGGCGGCTGCCCGCTCGCCAGAGCGGACCGCGCCGTCCATGTACCCGCACCAGACCGAAGACGTTTCCGTCCCGGCCCAGTGGATTGGCCCGGCAGGAGCGGTGAGAGCTGGCCCGTACCTGGTCCACACGTTCGGCCCGAAAAGCGTCCCGTAACAGCCGCCGCTCCACCGCTCCTGCTGCCAGTCGAGTTCCAGATACGCCGCCGGGGAGGCGGCCTTTGCGCCAAAGTACCTGGTCAGCGAGCCGAGCACGGCTGCGCGGCGAACCTGCTCTGGTTCGCGCCCAAGCCGGCGTGCCTCGTCTCCTTCCACGAAGGCGAGCAGCACCCCGGGCGAGCCGTCCGGCGGGGAGTTGTCGAACACCACCCGTGACCCGTCGCCGTCCCCGGTGGCCTGGCCGGACAAGCCGTCGGCTCGCCAGAACGGCTCGTCGTAAATCACCTGGCATTTGATCACGGAGCCCATCGGTACCCGCTGGGTCAGCTGCTCGCGCCAGGACGGCAGGGCCGGCTCGTATTCGATCCGGCCAGCCAGCAGCGGCGGCGCCGTCACGATGATCCGCCTGCCGTCGAACTGGCCGGCGTCTGTGGTGGCTGTCACCCTGTCCCCGGTCACCGAGATCTTGCTAACCGGAGCGCCGAGCCTGATCGTCGCCGTGCCGAGCTGGCCGGCCAGCTGCTCGGGAATCAGGGCCGAGCCGCCGACGAACCGATCCTGCTGCGCGCCGCCCGTGGTATCGATCAGCCGCTGGAAGGAACCGCCCGCGTGCGAGTAGAGCAGCACGTGCAGCAGGGAGAGGTCGCCGGGCTCAGCGGCGAAGACTGCCTCAGCGCCCAGCGCGAGCAAGGTGCGGGCACCGCGGGTCTTGGCGTTGCGCCGGATCCACGTCCCGAAGGTCTGCCCGTCAAGCTGCTCCGCGCCGCGCGCGGCCCACGGCTCCTCGGTGGGCACCCTCCTGGCCATCGACTCCAGCCGGGCCTGAGCCCGGCCGATGTCGGCGAGCACCAGCGGGCTGACCCTCGGGATCGTGCCCGAGTACGTACCGCGCTTGCCGTTGAAGTGCAGCACCTTCTTGCCAGTGTCGTAGGTCGGGAAGGTGGCCACGCCCAGTTCGGCTGCCAGGGCCAGCAACCGGTCCTGTCCCGGGCCGACGTACTCGCCGCCCATCTCCACGATCTTGCCGTCGCCGATGTCCTGGTTGACGACCCGGCCGCCGACCCGATCCCTGGCCTCCAGAACTAGGACGGAGCGACCCGCGGCCGTGAGCGCACGCGCGGCGGACAGGCCCGCGAGCCCGGCGCCGACCACGAGCACATCCGCGGACTCCGCCACGCACATCTCCCATCCTGACTGGCCTGCGTGTGATCATGGCGATTGTGCCATCAGCCAGGTGCTCCGGGCGACAGCGGCAGAGGCCCGAGGGCATTTCCGATCTGCACGCGGCATTCACCTGGAATTATCCGCACGAACGTCGTACCGTAAGCGACGCAGCGGCCTGGCCTAAGAGGGAGTGGATGACATGAGGAGTCGCAGTGTCCTCGGCATAGCGAGCGTGCTGACGTTGATCGGAGCACTGGCTCTGCCAACGGCCGGAGCTGCGGCCTCGGTAAGGACGGCCGGGTCGCCGGCGAAGGAGGTGCGGATCGTCACCGATTCGGCTGGCATCCCGCACATCACGGCCAAGAACTTCTGGTCGCTCGGCTACGGCGAGGCATGGGCATTCTCGCAGGACAACTTCTGCACCCTGGCCAACGACTTCGTGACCGTGAACGGCGACCGGTCACAGTACTTCGGCCCCGACAACCTCGCCGTCAACTACTCCGCGGGTGTCGACCCGACCAACCTCGACTCCGACCTGTTCTGGCAGCAGGTCAAGCACTCGGGCGAGTACCAGGTCCAGGTCAAGGCCAAGCCGCCGATCGGCCCTCTTCCCCAGGTACTGCAGATCTACAAAGGCTTCGTGGCTGGCTACAACGCCTATCTAGCCTCCGGCGACCTGAAGGATCCGACGTGCAAGGGCCAGCCGTGGCTTCGGCCCATCACGCTGGAGGACATGTGGCTGCGCGGCGTGCAGATCGCGACTGAGGCATCCAGCCAGCAGTTCATCAGCTACGAGGACGAGGCGACGCCCCCGACGTCCGGCGGCAGCCCGACCTCACCGCGCGCGCGCCCGAGCCGGTCCGCCCTGCGATCGCTGCGCAGCATCTTCGAGAACGGGAACTCCTCGCGCGGCTCGAACGGAATCGGGATCGGCAGCCAGGACACCCGCAACGGGGACGGGATGGTACTCGCGAACCCGCACTTCCCCTGGTACGGAACAGAGCGGTTCTTCGCCGAGCAGCTCGACGTGCCCGGGAAGTACGACGTGGAGGGCGGGACGCTCATGGGCTTCCCGCTCATCGGCATCGGATTCAACTCCGACCTCGCCTGGACACACACCGTCTCGACGTCGAAGCGGTTCACGCTCGAGCAGCTCAAGCTGGCGCCGCTCGACCCGACCAGCTACATCGTGAATGGCAGGGCCGTCCAGATGCGCAAGGAGACGGTCAGCGTCAACACCGGCAGCGGAACGGTGCACCACACCTTCTACATCACCAGGTACGGCACGGTCCTGGTGATCCCTGGCGCGAGTTACACCTGGAGCAGCACGACGGCATACGCACTGCACGATGCCAACCTCGACGACGAGATGCGAGCCGCGGATCAGTACTTCGAGATGGGGCGGGCGACCTCGGTGCGCGGCCTGCTGAGGGTCGAGTCGAAGTACCTGGGCATCCCGACCTTCAACACGATCGCGGCCGACAAGACTGGCCATGTCCTGTACGGAGACGTGGGTAACACGCCGGGAGTCACGGCGGCCCTGCTGAAGAAGTGCATACCGGCTGGCCTGCCTACCATCGTGTACGCGCTGGCAGGCCTGATCACGCTCAACGGCTCGACGACGCGCTGCGACTGGATCAGCACCAAGGGGACTCCGGTACCGGGAATCCTCCCGGCGAGCGAGGAGCCGCACACGATCCGCACTGACTACGTCGAGAACTCCAACGACTCGTACTGGCTTGCGAACCCGAGCCACCCCTTCAAGGCGTTCTCGCCGATCATCGGGCCGATCGATGTCGAGCAGGGCCTTCGCATGCGCCTTGGCAACGAGATGATCGCCGAGCGGGTCGCGGGCACGGACGGCCTCGGAAAGCCGAAGTTCACGATCCCGACGCTGCAGGCGATGTGGGAGAACGACCGCTCGCTGCTAGCCGAGCTCGTCCTGAAGCCGCTTGTGGCGGCGTGCCGTAAGTCGCCGGAGCAAAAGGCGGCCAACGGGACCGAGGTGAACCTGACTGCGGCCTGCAACGCGCTCGCCGGGTACGAGAAGTACGAGAACGGCGACCTGAACGCATCTGGGGGCTGGCTCTTCGAGATCTGGTACGACCAGCCCTTCTCCGGGCCTTTCTGGAAGGTGGCCTTCCAGGTAAAGCACCCGCTGACGACGCCCTACGGGCTGAAGACGTCTAACCCGCACGTCCTTAAGAACCTGGCCACCGCGGTCCTCGACCTGCAAGCCCAGCACATCCCGCTGACGGCTTCGTTCGGCCAGGTCCAGCATTCGACCAAGGGAAGCGACGTCATCCCGATCCATGGCTGCGCCACGGGATGCTTCAACGCCATCTATCCGGGCTTCGCGAACAACGACCCGTTCTACCCCGGTGATTACGGCGAGGTGGGGGACGGCTCGTCGCTCGTCATGACGACCGAGCTGACGCCGAAGGGACCAGTCTCGGAAGGAATCGTCACCTATTCACAAGCGACGAATCCCCGCTCGCCTTACTACGCCAACATGACCAAGCTCTACTCGGAAAAGAAGTGGGTGCCCTTTGCCTACACGGCCAGCCAGATGGCCGCGCTGAAGGGCACGACGACCCTCGTGCTCAGGCCCTGAGGGCGGGCTGTGGCGGCCGCGGCGTCACGGGCTATAACTGCCCGGGGCGGCCGCGGCGTCCCGGCTATGACTGCCTGGGGCGGCGGGCAGCTCAGGGGTCGTATCTCAGGATCTCGCCGTACTCGGGCGTCGAGCCGCTGACCAGGAAGCCAATCGACAGCATTGACTTCGTTCCCGGTACCTGGGCGAGAACACCGGGCTCCGACTCCAGGTCACCCTTCGTTGGAATCGCGCTATAACGCCAGTGCCCGCCTGTGAAGTGGGCAAAGACGCTCGACTCGGTGTCGTCAGCGCCAGTCCGGGTCGTGATCAGCCAGAATCCGCCGGCACCGTCTGAAGCGAACTGATCAGGATCGCCAACCGAGGCGGGGATGGGGGTTGTGGCCCACCGTCCGTCCCAGTGCAGCAATTCGAAGCTGACCTTTCCGGCCTTCGGACCGAATACCTCGCCCAGGGACCAGACCGACTTGGCGCTGAGGGCGACCAGGCCGGACGGTATGAGCGTGGCCCCGGCCGCGGCATGCGGGAAGGCCACGGTCTTCCAGGACGTGCCGTCCCAGTGCGCCAGAGTCCGCGGGCCGTTGCCTTTCGCGAACCCGTACACCCAGATGTCATCCGGTGCCAGTCCGATCGCGAGCGATGGGATGACCGGAAGGGAGACCTTCCGCCAATGGCCGTCTTGGTAATGCCCGGCCAGCGTCGGATCAGACGCGGCGTCGATGCTGAACGCCCAGACGTCGGAGGCCGAGAACACGGCGCTGGCAATGTCGGCGACATTGCCTTCGATGGGCCGTTCTACCCACTTGGGCAGATCCTTCGACGCCCAGCCGGAGCCATTGAAGACCTCTGCTCGCCCGTTGTTGTCGAAGACCCACAGGTTCCGCGACGAACTGGCCTGCATGCCCTCGATCATCGTCGGGCTGCGAAGCGCGGTCGGCAGGTCAACGGAACTCCAATGCTGGCCGTTCCAGTGCAACATCAGGTTCTGGCTGGACTCACTGCCCGAAGGGCACGGACCGCAGGTCCACGTGGTCCACGCGTCGTCGGCGCCGGTGACCACCAAGTTGCCCTCGGCGACTTTGCTTGACGCCGATCCGGTCGTGCTGACAATCCGCCAGCCAGTCGTGCTCGAAGCGTCGGCGGGCACGGCACCGGCAACCACGGTGACCACGGCGACGCCGACCAGCCCGGTCAGTCGCCAAGCCAACCGGACGGGATTTTTCACGAATCCTCCACAACGGGCCGTCTATTGCGCAGTGGCAATGAACGCCAATTAACGAGTTGATCGTGCCGGGTAGTCCGGATTCTCGTCAAGAGTGCAGCCGGCGAGGAAGGCCAGGTACGCCTGAGCATGCTACAAGTCGTGCTGCGCGAGCCAGTCCATGCACGTGCTGGCGACGTCGCGCCATCCGTGGTCAATGGTCAGTGAGTGCCCGCGGTCCGCGAACTCGATCAGGTCGTTGATGGCATGCGAGTGGCGGTATTGCCGCAGCGTGGATTTGGTGATGGCCTCGGGGACTGTATGGTCGCGACCGCCCATGACCAGCAGCAGCGGCCCGCGGTTGTCAATAGTCGTGTTGACGCTGGCGGGCGAATGCAGGGAGAAGTTGGCTGCGGCTGCTTCGAACAGCGGCAGGCCCGGCGCCGGGATGGTCCACCGCTGATAAAGAGTGTCGGCTTCCTCGGCGTCGATGGCGTTGCAGAAGCTGTAACGGAACTGGTCGGCAGTCAGGGAGACCGCGTGGTGCTTGTTGGCTGGGTTGCGGAAGACGGGCAAGGTCGACCGGAGGGACGAGAGCGGCAGCGGAAGCACGCCCTTGATCTGGGCGGCGTCGATGGCGATTGCTGCTGCCGCGAGGTCCTGGCCCAGCAGCTTCTCGGCGATCATGCCTCCGAAGGAATGGCCGATCAGGATGGGCTTTGTCGCCAGTGTTCCGATGATCGCGGCATAGTGGTTGGTTACGTCATCGATGCCGTGATTGGCGATGCTGTCAGGGTTGGCCCTGGCCGCTTGCACCGTGTCTGGCACGCCCGGCCAGCCCGGTGTCATGGGCTGGTATCCGGCGCTGGCGAACATCTCGGCCCACGAGGCCCACGACTGGGGATGTAGCCAGAGGCCGTGAATGAAGATGACTGGGGTTGGCTTGCTGGTCACGGAAATAGCTCCTTAGTGCTCGGGTGCGATGCGTGGCTAGGGTGCTC
>JASHXW010000505.1 GCA_030043395.1 Streptosporangiaceae bacterium | reverse complement strand
GGCCAGTCACGTGGCGCCTGGCCGATAACTGGCGGCGGCCCGTAGCGCCCGCGACGCCGGTAGACAGTTCCGTCCGGCTCGACGTAGGCGACGCGCGGATCGTACGCGCCATCCGGGGAGTAGCCGTCCGTGGAATAGCCGTCCTGGGAATAGCCGTCCTGCTGAGAGCCACCGACCGGGCCGCGCCCAGCGGGCGGCCCGTAGCCGTCGTCCGGTCCGGGCGCGCCCGGACGTCCATGTCCGCCGGGTGGCACATAGGGTCCGGCCGGACCAGAACCCGCACGCGGACCGTACATGCGCTGCGGACCGAAGCTACCCTGCGGACCGCGGCCCTCCGGCGACGCGTAACCATCGCGCTCGACAAGTCCGTCGCGCGCGGCGTAGCCGTTCCGCGGCGGGTAACCATCCGGCGGGCCGTAGCCGCCCTGCGGCTGGTAGCCATCCGGCGGGCCGTAGCCATCCGGAGGGCCGTAGCCGTCCGCCGGAACGTAGCCATCCGGCGGAACGTAGCCGCCCTGGGGACGGTAGCCGGCTCGGGGGCCATAGCTGTCCTGCCGGGTGTAGCCGTCCGGCGGAACGTAGCCGCCACCTGACCCGTATCCAGCAGGCGGTCTGTGCTCGCCGGGCCTGAAGCCCTCGGGCTGGCGGTACAGGTCCGGGGGCCCAAACCCTGACCGCTGACCAGGTGCCTGGCGGTCCCAGCGCTGGGGACCAGGCTCCGGGCCCTGCCAGCGCCGCCCGCCGAAGTCCTCCGGCGGATGCTGGGCGTATCGCTGTGGCTGGTCGTCAGCGCGACGTGGGAGCTGACCACCGCGAGGATCCGGGCCTGAGCCATAAGGCGGCGGTCCGCCCGGATAAGGGCCTGGCCCGCGCCCGGGTCCCGCGCCGCCCTGGCCCGTCCGGGGGTACTGGCCCTGCTGGTAGCCGGGTTGTGCCGGAGTATCGCTCCATTGTTCCCTACCGCGGAAGTCCCGCTGGCCGGGGGCCGCAGGACGCCAGCCGTCGGCTGGCCCGTACTCCGGCACGGGATCGTGCCATACCTGGCGAGGATGCGGCTCCTGCCATACCTCTTCGGCTCGCGCCTGAACGCTCTGGACAGGCTGGCCGCTCTGGCCGGGGTGTCCCTGGCCGACGCGGCCCGAGATGACCGGCGTGACCGGCCTGCCCAGCCGGAAGGGGCTCAGCCACTGATCGGCGTCAGGGTCTCCTGCGCTGCCAGGATCGGTGCCGCCCTGACCGCCGCGGCCCTGATCGTCGCCGCGGCCTGATGCCGGCTCGTCCGGCTTACGCCGTCCCTTGCGTCCGCCAGCCATGATCAGCCGAACCGCTTACGCGCGGGGCTGGCCGGGAAGCTCAGAAAGACCGCCGGCACCGACAAGACCCGACTACCTCCGCTACCCCTGCTCGCAGCTCCACTTGCGCAACCTCGCCGGAGGTCGCCGCTGAGCTCACGGGCGACAGACAGAGCCCGGTCAGTCACGGGCAGGCTGACTGGCGGACCTTTCCAGCTTATCCGGCCAGTACGGGTTAGCCGGTCAGACCGAGTTAACCGTTCAACGATTGCATGCGGACGGGTGGGCCGCAACCGATCCACAGCAGGTCATCTGGTCCGGCGGCGCAAGGTTCAGAACCAGGACGTGCCACTGGATCCGCTATTAGCCCGTCATTTCTGATTGGCTCGGCGATATTGACTGCGGGAGCACTCCGGCAAGGCTGATGTGGTCCCACCGCGGACGATCGACGCAAACTACCGCGACCATACGCGGTGGGCTAGCGTTATCCTCACTCGCCCCAGCTGCATCTCATTGACCGGACTTCTCGGAGGCAATTATGTCGAACCAGGTCAAATATGTCCTGCAAGAGTCGGAGATGCCGCAGCAGTGGTACAACATCATCCCCGACCTACCATCCCCGCCACCGCCGCCGCTGCACCCGGGCACGCGCGAGCCGGTCGGGCCAGCCGACCTCGGGCCGCTGTTCCCGATGGCGCTGATCCTGCAGGAAGTCTCCGGTGACCGGCACATCGCGATCCCCGAGCCGGTGCTGGACGTGTACCGGCTGTGGCGGCCCACTCCCCTGTACCGGGCGCGGCGACTGGAGAAGGACCTCGGCACGCCGGCCAGGATCTACTACAAGTACGAGGGCGTGAGCCCGGCTGGTTCGCACAAGCCGAACACGGCCGTGCCGCAGGCCTACTACAACGCGCAGGAGGGAATCGGCAAGCTCACCACCGAGACGGGCGCGGGCCAGTGGGGCAGTGCGCTCGCGTTCGCCTGCTCGCAGTTCGGCATCGACCTCGAGGTCTGGATGGTCCGCGCGTCCTACGACCAGAAGCCGTACCGCAAGCTGCTGATGGAGACGTACGGCGCGAAGGTGCACCCCAGCCCGTCCGACGTGACCAACGCCGGCCGCGCCATCCTGGCGGAGCACCCGGACTCGACCGGCAGCCTGGGCATCGCGATCAGCGAGGCCGTCGAGGTCGCCGCCACGCACGAGGACACCAGGTACTCACTGGGCAGCGTGCTGAACCACGTGCTCATGCACCAGACGATCATCGGCGAGGAGGCGCTCAAGCAGCTCGCGGCGGCTGGCGACACCCC